>DAOVAN010000001.1 GCA_030671005.1 Caldifarciminota bacterium | reverse complement strand
ACAGTAATATGCTCAGGAAGCAAGGCATTCCGTCAATGTGAAAATAAGTCATGTAATTTCAGCAGTAATGTCTTCCTGTTTAAACAGAACCTTCCACAATAAATCCCAGTTAATAATTCACTTCGTAGATATTAGATATATACCTATATATAGAGACATACATGTAAAATCATAGAATCAACTTGAATCTATCTGAATAGGCACATGCTCTCAGATACGAACCTCTACCCCACACCTTTTTCTCTCGCAAAATCAGGGTGTTGCATGGGCTGAATGTTTTGCATCCGAAGAGTGATCAGCGAATCTGTCGTCAACCTTCGCTTTTGAGAGACTATACTGTAATCATTCAGTCTTGACAGAGAATGCGCCTCCTACTATAATCAATCCAGGAGGTAATATGACTGCGTGGCTGAAATTTGATGCAAAACTGAGTGGCCAGATGCGTACTGTGTCGGTTAACCTTGATAATGTCCAGTATATTTCTATCTATGACAATACTATTCTCTTTCATTTCTCAAAGGAGGAAATATTGGCGGTCGGGCCCGAGGATTCTGCTGCCAATTTCAAAGCAGATGAAGAAACGATGAATATCATCATGCAGGGACTGCGAAGATATAAGACAATGGGTTATTAGAGAACGACGACTTTTTACAATTGTGGTATTTGTGAGTTGAATTTTTCTGCAGGGATTTTCTTCTGTTCGCCGGTTTTCATGTCTTTTACGGCGTACACGCCCTCTTTTTCTTCATCCTCTCCATAAATGATCGTATATGCGGCAGCTGCCTTGTTTGCACGCTTTATCTGCTGCTTTATGGGATCATCAGGGTTGCCGAGCATGCAAATGTGCCCCTTAGCCTGTATTCCGTCACGAATAGAAATGATCTTCTGCAAGTACTTCTCCCCCATGGCTACCACAAAGTAGACCTGCCTCGGTTGCAGCTTAGGAACTTCATCTGGCATGGTGAGCAATAACCGTTCCGGACCCATTGCCCATCCAGTGCATGGCGTATCTGGCCCGCCCAATTCCCGCATGAGCAGATCATAGCGACCGCCCGCAATAATGGTATCCTGAGCACCCAATTCACCGTGTTTAAATTCGAAAACGGTTCTTGTATAGTAGTCTAAACCGCGTACGAGCTTCTTGTTCTCGGTATACTCGATACCGAATATGGCCAGATAGCATTTCACCTGTTTGTAGTGTTCGCTACATTCCCCGCATAGATTATCAGTGATTTTAGGTGCTTTATCATATATCGCCTGACATCCCTCTTTCTTGCAATCAAATATGCGAAGGAAATTACGTTCCAATCGCCTACGACAGTCAGCACAGAGGTGGGTCAGTTGTTGCTCAAGATAAGTCTTCAGTTTCTCTTGATACGCCTTACGACACTGGGGACAGCCGATCGAATTGAGTTCTATGTAATAATCCTTAGCACCAATCAATTCTAGATACCTCTTGCCTTGATCAATGATTTCTGCGTCATAAAATGGCTTACTCTCACCCAATAATTCGATCCCAATCTGCAGGAATTCCCGGTACCTACCTTTCTGTGGACGCTCTCGTCGATACATGTTCCAGATGTAGAGGAAACGCGCGGGCAAAGAGAGTTTATTCTCTATGAAAGCCCTGAGAACTGACGCGGTGCCCTCAGGCTTTAGGGCATAAAGCTTCTTGTTTACTTCGAACTTGTATATTTCATGTTCGACAATGTCGGTAGTTTCTCCGATTGAACGATCAAACAAAGCGGCAAACTCGAAGGTGGGTGTTTTGATCTCTTCATAACCGTGTTGTCCGAAGAAACCCCTCGCCGCCGCATTCATTGCCTCGACCCTTTTCAGCTCCTTGCCAAATAAATCTCTGTGTCCCTTAGGCCTTTGATAACTCACTCTTCATTCCTTTTTCTCTGAAGACAAAGTAGCTGACGATCAGCGCCAAAATTCCCGCCGCGATATCGAGAGGTTCGAATTCACGACCGGGAATGACAAGCTGCTGCAATTCAGCCAGCAAAACGATTACGAAACCGAGTATGAAAAAGCCCTTCGCGCGCATCAACTTGGCCGCAAGCAATCCCATGACAAAAAAGACAACGAAGTGGTATAGCTTATCAATTGGCAACTCCATCAGTTCAGGCACTTCCAATTTGGGATATCCGGTGAGCACAAATATGATAACGATCCAAACAATGAGCATGATCCGCCGGACATTCTTCTTCATTCTTCTTCCCACTCACGAATAGCCTTGATGACATCCCCGGCATTTCTGCTTTCAAGGAGGTCTGCACGCAGGCTATCATCGTTCAACATACGCAGGCTTTGCGCCAGAATAGCTGCGTAGTCATTGTTTTTTGAAAACAAAAAAAGCATTATGATATTAGCCGTCGATGTTCCGTAGTCCTCAAAGGACAAACCATTCGGATTGACTGCGATGATGACTTCGCTATTTGATTTGTCCGTCACAATGACTCGAGGAAGAAATACTCCCTTTCCCATTGCCGTAGACATGATGTTTTCCCGTTCGAGTATCTTATCTACAATCTGAAGGTTATTTCTCTCGACGCTCTTTGACAGCATCTTGAGCAGTGCTTGTCGGTAACTTCGTTCTTCAAAATTTAGTAGTATGTTTCCTTCTCCAAGGTAATCCGCCAGCATAATCACATTATCACTATATTTTTTGTTTAGTCAACAATCAATGGAAGTGTTCAATCATCTACTGCGTCATCCGAAGAGCGCTCAAAAAGCTCTTTTGAAGCACCGCAATCTGGGCATCCCCAATGATCAGGGAGATCTTCGAAACTGACACCTGGATTTATGCCGGATTCTGGGTCACCTTTATTCGGGTCATATGTATAGCCACATATCGAACAACGCCATTTCTGCATGTCAAACCTCCTTGGGGTCACCCACCTTTTTCGTGTTCGTGAGAGACGTCCAGTACAAAACTTATCAGTTTGTCCATTGCCTTCGAGAGTTCCTGATCAGAGACAAACTCAGTAAATTCCTCACCGCCTCCAACAATGTCTGATACAAGCAGGAAAGATGCTGCATTGAGTCCGCTTCGATTTGCCAAGTAGTATATGAGACTCGTCTCCATTTCCACGGCGATGATACCTTTTTCCCTCAGTCGTGGCACATAATCTGGAAACGGATTATAGAAAACATCAACGCTGGCCACACCGCCGAAATTGATCTGCATATCTTTCTCCTGCGCTATCTTACGCGCGACATCCAGAATTTCGAATGTAGCATAGGGCGCGTGCGGCTCACCGTTCAAATAAGTACGCGTAGCACCATCAAAAGGCGACGCGGCCACCGCAGCAATCATATCGAGGGGTTTGATATGCGCACCGATGCCGCCACACGTTCCGATCCTTATGAGTGTCTTCACGTCGAGCTGAATGAGTTCCTCAACAACAATGGCCGCTGAGGGACAACCCATCCCTGTTGTTTGTACACTGATCTTCTTGTCTTTATAGGATCCAGTGTAGCCAAGCAAACCGCGATTCTTGTTAACTAGATTCGACTCCGTGAGGATCTGACTAACCCTCACCGCCCTTGCCGGATCGCCAACCAACAAGGTAGTTGGAGCATAATCTCCTTTACTGGCTCTAATGTGTATCGGCATTTAGCCTCCTTCCAATTCAGATATGGTGTACAAACTCCACAACATCAATTGTGGATATGAGCGAACCTTTACCGATAGAAGAATGCAGTTACGTCTCTGGAAGTTCCTCTCCCCCATCGGAGGACATGACTTGAATAGTATGAAGCAGAGAATCACGGTGGCTCTTGAATGCATTCATATATTTTTTCTTAACCGAAGGGGCACGTGGGATTTTAACCCGGAGAGGATTTATGGGTACACCATTCTTATGTAATTCGAAATGCAAATGTGGACCGGTCGAGAGACCAGTCGAACCAAGATAGCCAACCAGATCACCGGCCTTGATTCTCTTGCCTACATACAAACCTTTCGCGAACCTCTTGAGGTGTCCGTACCGTGACCTGAAGTTATTCTTGTGTCGTATTTCCACCAGGTTCCCGTAACTTCCTTTCCATCCTTTGTACACGACCTTGCCACCTCCGATCGACGACACGGGTGTACCGATTGGAGCCACATAGTCGAGTCCGTGGTGAGGACGCCAGACTTTCAGGATTGGATGAAATCTTCGCTTCGAGAAGTAGGAACTAATGTATGAGAATCTCAGGGGTGATTTTAGAAGTGACTTGCGCAAAGACTTACCTTCTAGATTGTAGTAATCTTCACGACCCTCTGGATCACAATAATAAACACCGTAGAAATCTCCAGCCTCTCCGCAATAACGTGCAAAGATTATCGCACCATAATCAACAAATACCGAATCGCAAAAGGTCTTTTCTATGTAAATGAAAAAAGAATCACCCTCTTGCGTTTCGGTGAAGAAGTCTACTTCCCAAGCGAAAACATCAGCGTATCTTATTACCAAGTTCGATGTTTCACCGACCGCCAACATGGACTCATACAGCGTCGACTTGATGTCACCCTTGATAAAAGTGAGCGATGTGTCGACGTACGGGTACTTCATCGCCACCACAAAAGTGGCGCTGTCGGTCGTCACATAGTAGGTATTATGTAGGTTCTGGCGGTAGGTCAATTTCAGGAATTCGCCGTTCTTCTTCTCCAGAAAAAGCGTGTCACCCGGTAAGCATTTTCGAAAGGGGAAACCCGAATTCTTGAGTACCGAAATGATAGCAACTTTGCAATCAGCTACTGAAAGCTTGTCAAGTATGGTTTCGAAATTCTCCCCGCGCTTTACAATATGCTTTGTTTCGGTGTACTTGGGTTCTTCGACTTTGTCTGTTTCTCTTGTACAACCCACAACAGCTAATATAATCAGGATTAGTAAACTAGATTTGCTGTTGTATATAATCTTTAACCCACTCATCATATATTCTATTTCTGTAGGCAAACGAACAACCTTCAACGGTTAGCCCATCTATCTTGGAAAGTTCATGTACGATTGTTGTCAAATCCGAAAATCCCCACAAATCGAATTCAATTTGCACATATCTTTTCTTGAATCTGGATGCAATATTGCCCACAAACCCGATATCTTTTAGTAACCCGCGCAACCCCTTGGTCCGCAGTTTCGTAACAACCGCAAGATGGATATGCATGTAGTTCTTGATAACGCTCCAGTTGAAATTCGGCACGATCGATAAAATACCCTGACGGTTTTTCCTTGTCCACACTAGTCGTGATAACTGTAGCTCCTTGGCCGATTTCGGGTTATTAGTTATCGCGTTGAGCTTTGCGTAGTCCATTTTCTTTGTGTTGTACAGCTCGGCGAGTAGTTGCCAATCTTCCCTCAGTATGACCCTGGGTACTGTAACATTATATTCACCGACCTTGTATACCTCTGCATATTTCATCCCGGCGAGCTTGTTCGACAGCATCTTGATATCTTTCAAATTCTTCGTGTAGAAGAGCAACGACATGTTCGGGCACACCCCGGCGGGAAAAGACATGTTCTCTACCATCTCTTCCAGGTAAGGCACGGAATTACCGACCATGAATTTTGGTGTCGCCTCGCCGGCGATACAGCCCCAATACCACTTACCACCATGAATCCCGGGTAGAAACAACTTAAAACCGTAGCTGCTGATCAATCCAGTCTCTTCGAAATTCCTTACCCTGAGGAGTATTTCCTTCCGAGATATGTGGAATTTGTTTACAAAATCATGGACAGGTATTGTGCCCTGGATTTCAAGCTGTCGGATAAGATTCAAATCGAGGGGATCGATTATCACTAGCGGATTATACGCGAAAAACCGAATCAGTCAAGCTTTTACAGATGCGGGATACGCGATGCGAGATACGGGATACGGGATACAGAAAACGTGATATGGGATATGAGATGTGAGATATGCGATGTCGGAGCGAAGCGGGACGAGATGTGGAAACTGGATAGTCTAAGAGCCGGAGATGCCATACTGCTTACTCGTGAATCGTACTCGTATGACAAATTTGGTCTCTGGTTTTTTCACGAGTACGAAATACGAACTACGACAAACGGTATTATTTGCCGATGCAGAATTCCTCGAATATGCGGTCGAGGATGTCTTTGCGTAATACCTGGCCAGTCAACTCGCCAACTACATTCAATGAACAGTGTAGTTCATAGGCAACCGTCTCGATGGTTGGCGCGTTCTTGGCATCGACCAGGCATTTTCTTGCCCGGGTCAAGGCATCGATGTGTCGGTGCCTTGTTATCAGGACATCGTCTCGATAATCTTTCGGCAGGAGGGACCCCTTGATACCCTCCTCCAGGGCACCGACATTCCTCCCTGTTTTTGCCGATATCTTCTTCGAATCTGAGAACATCTCCATATCACTCAGCTTATCATTCAGATCAATCTTGTTGATAACGAGAAGCTTCCTTTTGTGCTTCACGAGGTCATACAGATACACGTCCTCTTCGTTCATGGGTTCAGATCCGTCAAACATCAAAAGGATCAGGTCAGCGTCTTCGACGAGTGCCCTCGTTCTCTGTTGGGCAATCTCATCAGGTCCCGAGGCTTTAGACAATATGCCTGCGGTATCAAACAAAGTAACGTAAAGGTCTGCGATCTGCACACTCTCTTCCAGCCAATCCCTTGTTGTACCTGGTTGTTCATGTACGATTGCCCGGTCATGGCCGACCAGCCGGTTAAAGAGAGTCGACTTACCGACATTAACGCGACCCAGAATCAATACTCTGTAACCATCCTTAATCTTCAGACCAATGGATGCGCCCTTCAGCAAATCGTCTATTTCAGAGATTATCCCTTTGAGAACCTCTGTAGATTCTGATTGCTCATAATGAACGCCCTCTTCTTCGGAAAAATCAATATCCGCTTCAACCAGGAAAAGCAGATCAACTATTCTCGAACGGATATCATATATCTTCTCTGACAGTCTGCCTTCATATTGTAGTATCGCCATCCTTCTTGCTTGTTCACAAGGAGCCAGTACCGTGTCGTGCACGGCTTCCGCCTGTAAGAGGTCAATTTTGCCGTTGATCAGGGCGCGCTTTGTGAATTCACCACGCTGTGCGACTCTTGCCCCGAGGTCAATAAACATCCTGATTATGCGATCGACGATTAACGGATTACCGTGGCATGAGAGTTCGACTACGTCCTCGCCTGTATAAGAATTGGGTTTACAGAATGTAGTAGCCAGCGCGGTATCAATGGTCTCATTCGTTACTGCATCCACAACAAAGCCATGGTAAACACGCTGTGCCTCAAAGCTACGGGGCGATTCGGCCGACCTGAATATTTTGTGTAATAAGGGACTTGCCTGGTCGCCGCTTAGTCTAACAACGGCGATGCTCGAATAACCGGGTGGCGTTGTGCAGGCAACTATCGTATCATTTGGATTCATCGTTCGGAGCAATGATTACATTCTTACTTGCTCCCTTTCCAATGCTGTAGAGTTTTACTCCCTTTATTTCACTCAACTTGATTTCGACAATTTGCTGTTCTCGTTTCGTCAGTGGATCGAGAGCCATCTCGCGTCCGGTCTCTAAGACTATGCATGCTATTGCTTCAGCCTTCTTCTTCAGAAAATTCGTCCGGCGCATGCGATATCCGCTGACATCGACTAGAATCTTTAAATTAGGGTGAAAGCGCTTCATCAAGCGCGTTATGATATATTGCAATGCCCAGAGCGTCTCACCTTTCTTTCCGATCAGAATTGCATCGGCGTGTCTGGTTCTGATATTTAGGTAGAATCCTTTTTCGTCTTTGGTGATGTTGATATTAGGCCTGAATCCGCAGCATTCAAGTATGAACTTGGTGACTTCAAGCAGATGCTGGCGAGGCTCTTTCACTTCCATTTTGATTTTTACTCCTTCCTCTTCTTCAGAAATGAGTTCGTATTCCACTTCTTCTTGCCTCACCCTTAATGTCTTTAATCCGTTCTCGATGGCTTCTTCGAGAGTTTTCCCTGATGCTTCGGCCAGTTTCATCTAAGTCCTCCTCTTCTAATTAGGAAATGTTCAAGCAACGTTAAAATGTTATATGAAAACCAATATAATTGTAGCCCGGAGGGCAAACTAAGGAATATCCAAACCATGAAAATCGGCATGATAAGCACCATCATCCGCTGCCGGGGATCGATGGTTGTGGTCAACGACTGGACAAACATCATGACCCCCATGCTTATCGGCAAAACATAATATGGATCTTTCAAAGAGAGGTCGGTGATCCAGAAAATGAAACCGGCTTGTCTGAATTCGATAGCTGTCGTCAACGTCCGGAATAACGCAAAGAAAATCGGCATCTGAATGAGCAGTGGCAAACAACCAGACAGAGGGTTGACCTTATAAGTTTTATAGAGGTGCATCATTTCCTGATTCAAGCGCTGCGGTTCACCCTTGTATTTCTTCTGAATCTTCTTGAGCTCGGGCTGGATCTTCTGCATTTTGTGTTGAGACATGACCATTTGCCTGGATAGAGGGAAGAATATCATTTTGATCAGGAAAGCGAAAATCATAATGGCAAAACCGTAGTTGTTGATGAGCGAATACATGAAATTCAAAATCGCCATTATTACTCTGGAAATCGGCCCCCAGAATCCACCCGATGCAATCTCTTCGTAACCCTTTTCGTACTGAACAAGTTTTTGATAGTCCATTGGGAGCAGAAGCACGGTGATATCGGTATCCGTCATATTTTGTATTTCTGCGCCATATCGATCTTTGGCCCCACCCATATAGTAGCATCCAAAAGAAGCATTTTCGGTCTCGGTCTTGCCTTTATCATCAGGCAACTTGTAGAAAACTAGATTGTCGATCTGGGCATTGTTATTGATCATCAAGATGAAGTATTTGTTCCTCAGCGCGAACCAATCGAAGTCACCATCATATTCGAATGTGTCCTTGATTTTCTTGGTGACGTTATTGAGCTTCTCATCTTTGATGTAAGCATTGAAGTTTCTTAGGTCGTCACCACGATTCTTTGTTTCCGTAACATTCAGACCGGATTTCAAGCTGAGTTTGTGGGGTTCATTGTTCGAAGAAACACGAAGGGTGAATCCATAATCGTTGTCGAATCGATACGTCTTTACAACTCTGCGTTCTGCGTTTTTATATTCGAAGATAATCGAATCGTCAGCTATCGCATAATTGAAATTTGCAATGTTATTCATACTATCTTCTAAAGGACTTATAAAAAGATTTTTGCCTTGAGGTACGATGTCAATATCATAATCTTTTAAATAGAAGGACTGCACCGAACCCCCGAAACTGGAGAGCACAACCCTAATATGCCGTCTGTCGACGACAATCGTTTCTTGGTCGGCAGGTATGAATTCCTCTTCTACAATCTTGACCGGTGCTGCAACGGTATCTTCGACTACGGGTCCAGGAGCTTCTTTCCTCTCGGCCGGTCGATTCAGTGTCGTCCAGATGAACAGGATGCCGATGATGAAGAGAAAGGCCAAGGCGATGCGTGTACGATCACTCATTATTGCAGCTCCTCTTCGGTACCGGGTCCCATCCGCCAGAAAAAAATGGATTGCATCTCAGGATACGCCAAATGCTAAGTACTGTGCCCTTCAGTGTACCATGCTCACGGAACGCCTCGATGGCATAACTCGAGCAAGTTGGTTCAAAACGGCATACCCTGGGCAGGAACATGCCTATTGTGATTTGATATCCTTTGATCATTTGAACCAAAATACGATTCACCGTCCCTCCTTGAATTCAGCAATGCTGCGCAAAGCCTCATCCATGGTGAGGGCACACACAGCATAGAGTATGATGCTCATTTTCTCAAAATGTTCTCTGTTCATTCGATATGCCTCCCTTAATATTCTCTTTGTCCTATTCCGTTTTACAGCGCAACCGATTTTCCTGGAGGCAATAAAACCAACTCTCTGCTCTTCGGACGCTATGTAGATGAACCTGACCTTGCCGTGCTTCCTTCTCCGTCCTCGGACAAACACCCCTTTGAGTTCAGTCTTCGTCCGTAATATTGCAGCTCGTGGAAGTGAATGTTTTCTTATGTTGCTACCTGCGGACCAGAAACCGACTATACAACGAGCCTTTTTCGTCCCTTTTTTCGCCTTCTTTTGAGGATACTTTTACCACCCTTGGTCTTCATGCGTTGACGAAATCCATGCGTCGTCTTCCGTTTTCTGCGACTCGGCTGATAGGTGCGTTTCATCAAGATATTATATACATAATCTGACACAAGTCAACATGCTTAGCATAAAAACGGAACGCAAACACGAAATGAGCCACATTACTCGTTCTGCATAGCCTTTTCTTCACAAAAATGTTGACTAAATTAAATATATGTTTATAATTAGGGAGAATGAAAGAGGAGGTAGACCAGATCGTCCTTGGTTTCACCAAGGCATTCAAAGCTCTACAAATGTACGGCATGAACCACTCATCTTTCCGCAACTTCTATGTGCCATTCTACGAAAATATCTCAGAATTCTTGAGCAAAAACAATGAATTGAATCTTCAAATCGATAAATTCACGATACATCACGATAACCGCATTGTTTACAAAGAAGAAGAAATGGACCTGAGCATCGCTTTTCGGCTATTCAAGGATGGCGTTCGCAGTATCGGGTTCATGGGTGGTATTACTTCTGATGAGTTATTACTCTTGCTTGATGTAATCAGCCAATCGAAAAAAGATTACGATGTTGCGCTTGGTCTCTGGGAATGCGATTTCTCGCACATTTCATTCTATGTAGTCGAAGAGGAAGAAGTCTTGGATTATCGAGTTCCTGACGTTCCGACTGAGTTTGTGGATTACGACGAAAAGCTGAAACAGCTAATCCTGAGGGAGAAAATCGATATCGATGCGGTCATCATTCCCGATCTAAAACCCGACGAGGTGAAGAACTTGATGAATAATATAACCGATGAAGAAAAGGCATCGATTCTCCCCCTCGTGATTAAAACGCTAACCGATTTTCTCCATACCGAGCGCTCAAAAGAAGTTATTGATGGTCTGATCGAATTGCTTGAGAGTTGTGTTGACACCAAGGACTTCTATAACGCACGGCGAATCGCATATAAGCTGAAAGACTACCCGGAAGTTAGTTTCATAGAGCGCTTTGAGAATGCAACTACCATTATGGGGTTCAAAGAAATGGTGAATGTGCCCCAAAACGAGTTGTTCAATGAATTTCTGGCTTTCATCGGTTTCTTCAGCAAGAAATCTGTTCCCTTCTTGCTTCAATTATTGTCGTTAGCGGGGCGCGCCGACCGTCTCCATTCATTGAGACACCGGATTGCGTACATTGCGCAAGACGATATCACGCCCATTGCTGAATTCTTGAAGAGCGAAGATACAATGTCGCTGGTTAGTGCTATTGCGATCATTGGCATCATGAGAAACATCGAAGCGGCTAAGTTGCTCCAACCGTACATAGACCATCCTGATGCTAGAGTGCGTTTAGAAATAATCGACGCGCTGGGCAATGTCAAACAGCCAGACCTACTGGTTCAATATGTTAAAGACCCACAGATGGAGGTACGTATCAAAGCCTTGCGCTTGCTTGCCAAACTGAAATTTCCACAGATGTATCCGGTGCTACTCGACAAAATAAAGGATAAGACGTTTCTTGATCTGGAATTCAGTGAGCAGCGTGAGTATTTCAACTACCTCACCGCAAATGCAGACAGCAATCTAGTACAGATTCTGAAGAGTATGCTATACAAGCGCAAGTGGTTTGGCAGGAAAAAATACCGTGTGATGAGACGGCTGGCGGCGATTGCTCTAGCTCAGATCGGAAGCAGTGAGTCATTGGAGGCATTGAGAATTGGTGCTGAAAAGAGGAACAAAGACATAAAGATCGTGTGTGAGTTGGTGCTAAAAGGGAAATCGAAATGAGCATATATACTTCAGGCAAGACCATAGTCGCCCTCCTGTACCCATTGCTCAAGGCAGTTCAAGTATATGATGTCAACAACGATGTAGTGATAAACACTGCAAAAAAGTTTGTCGCTTTTATGGAAACGCTCTTTTCAACGATTTCGAGCCTCGAGTTTGTCCGCTACCGTGATTATATTTTCTTCAACAAACAGAGACTGAAATATGAGATTGACAGCTATGCCAA
The DNA here is from genome assembly GCA_030671005.1 of Caldifarciminota bacterium. Classification (GTDB taxonomy): domain Bacteria; phylum Hydrothermota; class Tepidihabitantia; order SM23-42; family SM23-42; genus SM23-42. Next base: position 38,408 of record DAOVAN010000001.1, on the reverse strand, counting down.
CCTTCAATTCTTGAATAGCCGGCTGAAGATTCTGCGCATCAAATCCTTGACTTTTCTCTCCGGCATAAAACACCAAGAGATCATCGATTTCGCTGTGATTTTCAAAGAAGACAAGGTAACATTTCTCAAACAGTTTGTGTTAAAACGATACCCTCATATCAAGGTGGAATTCCTTAAAGCGGGTGAAGAAGCGGATGAATTCATGGAAGATGGTAAGTTTACGAAGAGGACATATTTCAAAGCACTGAAAGTAACCAAGAATATGATGCAGAATCTATGGAGTGGCCGACCAGTGGATGTGAAGAGCTCCCGCCGTATCGTGTATAACCTCGTCGATACAATATCACGCGATGAATTCGGAATCCTCGCCCTCACCACCATCAAGAACTTCGACGAATACACGTTCAATCACTCACTCAATGTCGGAATTCTTGCTCTCGCATTGGGACAACGGATTGGTCTTGACCGCAGGAGTTTGGCGCGACTTGGCACATCAGGTATCTTGCATGACATAGGAAAGGTTGAGATTTCCAAAGAATTGATAAACAAAGTACAGAAGCTCACTGACCAGGAATGGGAGACGCTGAAGATGCATTCCAACTTTGGTGTTCGAGAAATCTTGAAGACCCGCGGGCTCGATGAGATTTCGATGATAGCGATCACGGTTGCTTATCAACATCACTGGAACTATGACGGTACCGGATACCCGTTACGGGAAAAGGAGGAAGAACCGACTCTCTTCTCAAGAGTCGTGAGGATCTGCGACTCGTACGATGCAATGACAACGGCACGTTCTTACCAGCCTATCCCCTACTTACCCCATTTCGCCTTAAGGGTCATATGGTCGAACCAGAACCGGCTCTTCGATCCAATCCTGGCGAAAGTTTTCACCCAACTACTGGGTATATATCCGGTAGGAAGCTGTTTGGAACTGAACACTGGAGAAGTCGGTTTGGTCATGCGCCAGAACCCGGGCAATATCGGTAGTCCGATTGTAAAAATCATCGTCGACCGGAATCATGAAAAAACCGACGGCAGAACAATTGATCTAGCAATGGAAGTGCAAACAAAGATTGTCAGGCCCACCTATCCGCAGATGTACGGGATCAATCCGTCCGCCTATTTCTTGTAATATTTCTATGCATCTCTCCTGAAAATCGAAAAATGAGACAGTTGATACTAGACAGAAAGAGTACGATCGTTGAAGAACTACGTCGCATCAACGTTGACCCCGATGTCTATTCGATATTCATCAACAAGGCCCAGAACGTAGCACTCAAATTTGACGCTCTTTCATGCGCCCAGGTACACGTCCTCAAACAGACAGCGCTCATTTGTGGTGCGGATTCGGCAATACCCAAAACAGCATACAAAGGTGGCAGGGGAAGGAAATTTCCGCTCATTCTCTTTGCTAACCGTCGTGAACTATGGAAGATCGAACAGCGCCTGGGTGAACAACCTTGGATGGACAGGGTACGTCAGGCGATAAGAAAGGTACTATCAGATAGTGCCTTGCCGACCCTAAGGATTGGAGGAAAAAGAACCGTCTTTGACCGTACCTACATCATGGGTGTCATAAACGTCACTCCTGATTCCTTTTACAGTGGCAGCCGTTACACCGACGTATCGATCGTGGAACGAGTCGCGAGTGAAATGACTGCTGAAGGTGCAGATTTTATTGACATCGGCGCTGAATCCAGCCGGCCCGGTAGCAATTCCGTAGACGAAAAAGAAGAAATGCGGAGACTAAAATCGATTCTACCGGCGGTGATGAAACACACACATGTCCCGGTGTCAGTCGACACTTACAAGGCCAGGGTTGCGAAGCTCGCGATCGATAACGGCGCGCAGATAATAAATGACATATCAGGCCTCAGTTTTGACAAGCGAATGCCTGAGATTATCGCACGGTATCGAGCCACGCTCATTATAATGCACATGAAGGGAAAACCCAAAACCATGCAGAGGAATCCGAAATACAAGGATCTGATGAACGAAATACACGATTTCCTCGAAAAGAAAATTGCCTTTGCCGTCCAGTCTGGTATCGACAGGGAGCGCATAGTCGTCGATCCGGGTTTGGGTTTTGGTAAGCAATTAGAAGATAACTATGTCATAATCAGACGCCTTGCAGAATTGAGGAATCTGAATCGCCCGATACTGGTCGGGCACTCCAGAAAATCGTTCATCGGTAAGCCATTCAAGCTGGAGGCGGAACAAAGGTTAGAAGGTAGTCTGGGGGTTGAGTCTCTTCTCATCAACAACGGTGCTTCGATACTTCGCGTTCACGATGTATTTGAAGCAAGAAAAGTCGCCAGGTTGATCGACCTCATTGAACGATGAAGCTTTTCGGATTTCTACCGCTCAGAGCCATTGATATTGTAGATATCATTGTGGTCGCCTTTCTGCTGTATGCTTTCTTTAGATTCGTGAAAGGGACTAAAGCCACATCCATACTTGTTGGTCTTGTCCTCTTCTTCTTCATCTCATTCATATCGCGGTGGCTCGATCTAAAAGCACTCTCATGGATAATGAATTCGATCCTTGCACTCTGGGTCGTTGCCTTCGTTATAGTCTTTCAACCTGAGATAAGAAACGCCCTAGCCCGCATAGGTCGGCAACGGCCAGTCAAGTTCTTTCTCAAATTGGAGGAAGCGAGTGTGACTGATGAGATCGTCGATGCGGTGAGAAAGATGGCGGACGATCGAATCGGTGCGCTGATTGTAATGCAGAAGAGCATAGGATTGAAAGATATCATCGACACCGGAGTACATATCGATGCACAGGTGAATTCCTCGTTGCTACGCACGATATTCTTCCCGGAAACGCCGTTACATGATGGTGCATGTGTCATTCAAGGAGATAAGATTATCGCTGCGGGTTGTATTCTTCCTTTAAGCGAAAATCCTAGTCTCGGCATGACATACGGCCTACGCCATCGCGCAGCCCTTGGCATGGCAGAACAGAGTGATGCTCTGTGCATTGTAGTATCTGAGGAAACAGGGAACATGGCTTTTGCATATAAAGGTAAGCTCGTCACCAAGGTGGACATCGAAACGTTGAAGAAATCGATGGAAACAATTATCCAAGAGTGAACGCCGAACTCTATCTAGCTTTGAGAATGAAGGGCGAGAAATTATCCAAAGATAGATGATATTTCAAATAATAATTCATTTCACCAAGAGATAATGTGGAGGGCCGATGCAAACTAAATACATAATAATCACTGCAGTGATAATAGCCGTGATAATAGTAGGACTGATGATGGGCTACGGCATGCGCGGGCATGTGCCAGGTGGAAGTATCGGGGTTGTCGAAATCAAGGGCATTATCTATTCTGCAAAACACATTACAGGGGATATCAAGAATTTCGCCGATGACCCATCGATCAAGGCAATCATACTCAGAATCAACTCGCCAGGTGGTGTTGTCGCGGCGTCTCAGGAAGTATACGATGTAATAGCACGCCAGACCGGCAAGAAACCCATCATCGCGTCCATGGAATCGGTTGCGGCATCAGGTGCCTATTATATTGCTCTGCCAAGTGATGTCATTGTTGCGAATCCGGGAACGGTCACCGGTTCAATTGGAGTAATCATGGAATGGCCTGTTCTCGAGAAGTTATTGCAGAAGGTGGGTATAGAATTCGAAGTCATAAAATCAAGAGAGCACAAAGATATCGGCTCAACCCATCGCAGATTGACCGAGCGAGAAAGAAGATTGATGCAGGAGGTCGTCACCGATGTATACGACCAGTTTGTCACGGTGACTTCTGAACACCGCAACATACCAATGGACAGCGTATTGAAGTATGCAGATGGCCGCGTGTTTACCGGACGTCAAGCAAAAGAACTAGGATTTATTGATACCCTTGGCTCGTTTGAAGTGGCGGTCGATATCGCGGGTGATCTTGCCGGTATTGAAAAACCGCATCTAATCTACCCACCGAAGCGATTGAGCCTGATCGATATTCTGACAACGCCAATGGAACACATTACATTACCCAAGTTATATTTCTTGTGGCGCTAAAAGAACAGTCGTGATCACTGCCAGGAACTCTTTGGTTTTGGGAATACTACTCACTACGATTTTTTGCAGCAAACCCGCAACGACCGATGAATTTGCTGAATATCTCCAAGAAGAAAAACAGATAAGAGAAACGGTAAGTGATCCTGGGGAACTAGAGGATTCACTGAACGCACTAAAGAAGAAACATAATATAGACCCTGACCGGGAAATATCGAAGTTGCAGGATGAACCCGCGGACTGGATTTTTCTCCTGAGGGAACTGAAGAGTGCCAAATAAGCTTTTTGGCATTGTCGAGGGTTTTTACCGGCGTCCCTACACATTCAAACAAAGACTCGATCTAATCGATTTCATCTCCCCTCTCGAACTCAATACGTATATTTACGGACCAAAGGCTGACCAGTACCACCGTGAGAATTGGCATAGAGCATATCCACGAGCAAAACTCCATGAATTCGCAAAGTTGAACGAACGGTGCGAGGCACGTTCAATCAACTTTGTCTATGCCTTGACTCCCCTTCACAAACCCAATATACGAGAAGTGATTAAGAAGATCGATTCAATAAAAGAGCTCGGCGTAACAAATTTCAGCATCTTTTTTGACGACATAGATGTTCCCTTGACACAAACAACGGCTGAATCACAGGTGCAGCTCACCAATCGACTTTATGAGTATCTCATGAGCAAGCTTCATAAAGCAACACTCTCTTTCTGCCCCACCCAGTACCGAGGGTTTGAGAAAACCGAATACATTGCATATATAAGCACAAGCCTACACAGCAAGATCGATATTTTTTGGACGGGAAAGCATGTCGTTTCGCAAGAGATAACCGAATCAGATGTTGATAAGATCACACAAATCCTGCAGCGGCCAGTGTTGATCTGGGACAACATCTTCGCCAATGACTATATCCCGGGCCGGATTCTGCGCTTCCCTTATCGAGAACGCGCACCTGATATTATCAAGAAAATCAGGGGTATTGTTCTCAACCCGATGAACAACTACCGGCAATCAAAGCCCTTGATCCATACGGCTGCGCAATTCTTCGCAGATCCCTACAATTATGACCCAAAAAAAGCATGGAAACAGGCGGTCAAGGCAATGGGGCAATAAATGCCCCTTTTTGTCGTACACGAACACCACACTAAGCGACCACACTGGGATTTCAGGCTCGAACAAGATAATGTGTTGAAATCTTGGGCAATGCCCAAGAGACCACCTAGAAAAACGGGCATTAAACGGCTTGCAATCAAAACGGAGCCAGGACCGTGAAGATCTGGGATAGAGGTGAATATGAATTATTAGAAAGAACTAATAATTCACTGAAAATCAAGCTTTTAGGTAATTTGCTTAAAGGAATATATGTACTGTGCAGATTCCCCTCGGCAGGCGAAAAAGCCTGGCTTTTTTTCAAAACCATACATAAATCGTAACACTGCATAACACGATCCCATGTGATCGTATTTTTATGGAAATTGCTAAGCCCTGCTTTGTGTGCCGTATCTATTCAATTTATAGTGGAAACCTGTAGTGGCGCCATTTATACCCCAAGCCTTGTAGTTACCTGATTTATCAGGTGTTTTTCACAGTGTTATTGGTAGCCCAATGAACCTGTCCTGAGCTTGTCGAAGGATTGGGCAACTACAGGGGTGGATTATTGGCACGATGAATCTGTCCTGCCTGTCCCGAGTGTATCGAGGGGAATTTATCGAGGATCTCCGTAGAGTCTCGGCGACTCTACGAGAATCGACAAACCTCGCAAATCCAATCATATCGGAGATATAACACTTTGCGGGACTAGCCCCTGCCCTGTGTGTTGACTTCTTTACATATTCAGGTATAATTCTAAAAGGAGATTTGATATGGAAGAGGCTAAAAAACCCCTAAATATCGAAATAAGTCCCGAACAGTCAGAGGGTATATATGCCAATGGGGTTGGCATTCATCATACACCATCAGAGTTTATTCTCGATTTTCTGCGCTTTCTGCCTGGTGCCCAGAAAGCAAAGGTGTTCACGCGCATCATCATGACACCACAGAACGTCCTGCTCTTGAAAAACGCCCTGGATGACAACATCAGGAAATACGAGGAGAATTTTGACAAAATTAAGATCTTCGGCAAAACGAAGAAAGAAATCGGTTTTAAGAAAAGTAATTGATTTCTTTGTAAAGTCCGAATACCACGCATATCTTGTAGGCGGTTATGTCCGGGATTCAACGCTGGGGCGCGAATCCGTGGACATTGACGTTGTCGTCGAGGGTGATGGCGTCAAGATCGCCAGGAAATTGAATTCAAAGCTAAAAGGAAAGCTCACGAAACACGATGAATTTGGCACGGCCTCGATCGGGATCAACAACCACCGTGTTGATTTAGCGAGTGCACGCACTGAGAAATATCCCTCCCCAGCACACCTTCCTCATGTCTACCCCTCTACAATAGTCGAAGACTTGAATCGGCGAGACTTCACGATCAACGCGATAGCTATGTCGATCTCCAGAGAGAATTTCGGTGAGATATTTGATCCGTTTGAAGGCATGAACGACATAAAAAAGAAGCTCGTAAGGATTCTTCACAGAAATAGCTTCATCGACGACCCAACGCGCATTTTCCGTGCCCTCAGGTATAAGAACCGCTTCGGATTCAAGATGGAAGAAGACAGCGAGCGTTTGATGCAGGAAGCCATCGAGAAAGAAATGGTCTCGAAGTTGAGCGGGCAGCGCATTCTCAATGAAATACGGCTCATATTCTCCGAAGATAGCTACCACCAGACAATCGAGGATTTAGCACATTACGGCATCTTTGCCCTTAAGCGTCATGACCTCAAACTGATGCCTCCATCGAGCGCCCTTGCATTCTATTTCTTCCTTTCCAAGTTGACCAAACCTAGTATACCACTCACCAAGGACGAGCAAAAGATTGTTGCTGACTTCCGCCTCATATCTGAAATCATCACGAAATTGAATAAAGCGAGCAAAAGAAGCACCATTTACAGTATACTATCCCCTATTGCGGATGAGGTGATAGAGGCACTACCGCAAATCAAGCCAGAGCTGCACGAAAAGACCAAGACATTCAATAATCTGCAGAGAGTAAAACCTTTGATCACGGGTAAAGATTTGCGGCGATATGGTTTCCAAGAAGACAGAAGATTTCAGAAAATATTGAAAAAGACTTTCGACATGCAGCTCGACAAAAAACTGAGGAACAGAAAACAGGCAATCGAGTACCTGAAGGCAATGAAAAAAAGATGAACACCGCCTTTGGCCTCGTCATTTCACTCCCGGCAATACTCATAGTAATCACAGTACATGAATACTTTCATGGATATGTAGCATACCGCCTCGGCGACCCGACGGCAAAATTCGCCGGAAGGCTGACCCTGAATCCGATCAAACACATAGACATATTCGGATTCATCGCATTTCTGGTATTCAGATTTGGATGGGCTAAGCCGGTGCCTATTAATCCCTACAACTTCCGCGACATGAAAAAGGGAATACTGTACACCTCGATCGCTGGACCGTTATCCAATCTGCTCTTCGCGATACCCTTGGGTCTCATACTGCGCCTCTTCCCTGATTTGCTGCACAACGATATCCTACTGCCCATCGGCGGTCTCATAGGGTTTGCCCTATTTTATAGTCTAATCCTATCCGCCTTCAATCTTATACCGATACCTCCGCTGGATGGTTCGAAGGCTTTGTTCAGCCTTTTACCACCCAAATACGCCAATGTTCAATACTGGCTGGAGCGGTACGGATTCATGCTCCTGCTTGCTCTAATATTCTTTGATAGGATCACCGGCATTCCTATTCTCTGGGGTTGGATCGGACCATTTGTCTCCTTTTTTGGTCAATCTTTTGCTGGCGCGCCAGCTTTCTGGACGTTCATACATAAATTCTTGATGTAGTTCTTTCAAATCACAAGAGAGTAGTATATTGAGGAATAGATACAAATGAATAGGCTACTTAAAATTCTTTTGGCAACCGCCATAATAATAATAATCCTCCTCCTTGCTGGTTATTTCGCACTGAAATCTTTCTTTACGCCGAAGTATATGCAGGCAATCGCGCAGAAGATTGCAAGCGAAGTAGTACAGCGTCCAGTCGAGATCGGCAAGGTAGGATTGAAAATTGGTCTTGGGATCGGCATCACCATTGATGACATTTCAATCCCCAACACTAAAGGATATAGTCCCGGGTCAATGATGGAAATCGGACAGACTACTTTGAATATCCGACTGTTACCGCTGCTTCGCAGACAAGTAGCAATAAGTAGCATCAATCTTGATCGAATGACAATCAATCTTGAACGCAATAGGAACAAAGAACTCAACTTCACCGGCCTAATGCCGCGTGAAGCGGAAGGAACAGGCTGGGGTTTTGCCCTTTCGGAATTGAATATCTACGATAGCGAGTTACGGTATCATGATGCCATCACACGCTCCGAGTACGTGGTCCGTGACATCAATCAGAAGGTAAGATTTTACCGCAACAAGATCGTAGTCTCGGGTAAACTGAACGCTGTTGTTCCCGAAAGCAGAGAACTTCCAGAACTACAGCTCGAATTGCGCAATGATCTCGATTATGATACGCTGACAAAGAACGTCGAGGTCCGGAATATCACCATTCGCGGTAAGCCAATGCAACTCAGTATTACTGGTATAGTGAAAGAAAGCAAAATGCTCGATCTCGAAGGCGAATTGAGAATCGACGACATGTCCAGACTGAAAGACCTCATACCGAAGGACATCCGGCCCGAGGAACTGCGTGGTGCTGTCGAGGCCGATTTCGCTCTTGCGGGTACAACGAAAGACCCTAGAATCGACGGGCATTGTGAAATAAAGGAGGTAGAGGTCATTGCAAAGGGTATGACGCGTGCCATCGAGAAGATCAATGGCACCTTCGCGTTTGATCTCTCTTCTATCAGGGATATCGTTCTCAAAGGCCGTATCGGAACCACCGAATTCAGTATTGAAGGCAGGGTCTCTGGTCTTGGCAAGAAACCGCGCTTGGATATCAGCGCTGCAATAGATGGAAACCTGAAGGACTTTCAAGGCCTGACAAATGATCTGAAAGACATCGAACTTTCCGGAACCGTAGCATCAAATATTACCCTGAAGGGCAAGATCGATGATCTCCGGTACCTCGGTGGCATCAAGATCAACGGAGCGCGCATCGGCGGCATTGGCCTTGAAAAACCGATAAGTGATCTCAATCTCAACGGAACTTTCAAAGAGGATGCTCTCAGGATCGGCAGTTGCAAAGGTAAGATCGGTCGTTCGGATTTCTCATTAAGCGGTCAAATATCCAATTTCAAAAGACCAGTCGTCCAGATAAACAACCGCTCGAATTACATTGATCTGGATGAACTCCTTCCAAAAACACGAGGACAAGCGCCGAAAGGCAAAGCACTGCCAATTACACTGAAGGGTATGTTGAATATCAAAAGGCTTATTGGCATGGACATGGAATTTAAGAACATAAATACCAAGTTCGAATATAAAGAAGGCATAGTTGATGTACGGAATTGCCAGGCGGAGGCATTTGACGGGCAAGTATATCTAGACTTCTACTACAACGCGAATTCGCCAGAACCTTATCGAATCAACACGCGTATGCGCTCAGTGTCAGCTCAGAAAATACTGCAACGCTTTCTACGTTTTGACCGGCTCAAAGGTGATCTCAGTGGCCAGGGCGACTTTCAGGGCAAGAGTTTGGATCAAAGATCTGTGAAGTCTAACCTCAATGCCACGGGTAATCTGATGGTATACGAAGGCGAATTCAATAACTTTGCATTCCTGACGAAACTTCTTGGCTGGCTAGGACTGAAGGACCACAAGAATGTCCCATTCAACAATCTGCGTTGCTCCTTCAAGATAGCCAATGGCCGAGCCGACGTCCAAGACTGGATATTTTCCGCGCGGGTGGGTGATTTCTTGACTAGCGGTACCATAGGTCTCAACGGCAACGTGGACCTGCGCGTCGCAGCAACTCTTTCAAAGCAACATTCCAGGACGGTGAAGAAATACCACGGTGATTGGATATTCTTCGAAGACAAGCAAGGTAGGACAGTGGTCGACATCATCGTGTCCGGTAGATTGAATTCACCAACCTTCAGATTGGACAAGAATAGAATAAGAGAACGGATCGGTGGTATACTCAAGGACGAGTTCGAGCAGAAGAAGAAGGAATTTGAGGAACAATTGAAAGATTTATTGAAATGGTAATAGTTACCCTTCATCTGTTTTATCATGGAGGAAATCATAATGCCTGAATTGCCAGAAGTCGAAACAATCAGGCGTGAACTAAGACGGAGAATAAAAGGCAAAGAAATCGTTGACTGCGTAATACTCCGCGCTGATGTAATAGCGCACCCAAAACCATCGCTTTTTTGCAAGGCAATTGTGGGCGAGAAGATCACGGATGTGACAAGAAAAGCAAAATACCTGATACTGAATCTGAGTAACGGCAAACGGTTGATTTTCCATCTACGCCTTTCGGGGACCATGGTCTTGATGCCTCTTGGAGAAGAACCCGAGAAATTCTCTCGACTCGTCATTCAGCTTCAGGACCGTCAACTGTTATTCAAAGAACCACGTGTGCTCGGACGGGTCTATCTCTTGAAGGCGTCAGAAACACCCAGCAACCTAAAAGGGTTTTTCAATCTCGGATGTGAGCCAATATCGCAGGATTTTGACTTAGCATATCTCCGTGCCAAGATCAAGCACCGAAGGGCGAGGATAAAATCTTTGTTATTGGACCAGCACATCTGTGCCGGCGTAGGAAATATCTATTCTGATGAGGCGCTGTTCCGTGCTGGAATTAGACCATTGAGAAGAGCCCATCGAATTACGAATGAAGAAATGTCAAGACTCACAAAGGCATTGAAAGACGTGTTGCATGATGGCATAATCAACTTTGGAACGTCGGTTTCGGATTACAAGCGCACCGACGGAAAGGACGGCAACTTCCAGAATTTGCTGTACGTTTACGGACGCGAGGATGAACCGTGCCGTAGGTGTGGCAGCAAGATCGTACTCAAGAAGCTTGGTAATCGCAGCACCAGATACTGCCCCAAGTGTCAGAAGTAACGACATGAGTCGCTGGGTCGCTGAACCACTGAGCCACCCGCAAGACACACGATACTAACGTAGCGAGTTCAGGATTTGGCAGTAAGTAGTATGTACTATGTAGTAAATAGAGAAAATTTGAATGCAGCACGAATTTAGGAAAAGTAAACATAGCTGACCCGGACATCAGAATATCAGGGACGAATCAACGATTTTGGGTCTGGTAATCTGATGTCCTGGTATTCCGCTTCCTGGTGCTCTGATCATCTGATATGCTTTCTGGTTATGCGTCGGGCGTGAGGCGTTAGGCATCAAGCGCCGCGCGTTGACACGCATATGAAATTATGTATATTTAGCCTATGAATGCATTCCCCAGTCGATATGAGCCCGCAGGCATAGAAGAAAAGTGGTATCAATTCTGGCTGGAGGAGAATCTCTTTACTCCCGATGTGAAATCCACGAAACCCGCATATACGATCATGATTCCTCTCCCCAACGTCACCGGACGACTCACACTCGGGCACATACTCAATAATTCAATTCAGGATATTCTCATTCGGTACAAGAAACTGACCGGCCACGAAACTCTCTGGATGTTCGGTATGGATCATGCGGGTATTGCCACACAAGTCGTCGTTGAGGCGAAACTCCATAAGCAAGGAAAAAAGAAAGAAGACTTCGGCCGTGACAAATTCGTGGAAGAAGTATGGAAATGGAAAGAAGAATACGCACAGATCATAAGACAACAATTGAAGAAAGCCGGTTATGCTCTTGATTGGTCAAGGGAGCAGTTCACGCTTTCCGATGAATATTCAAAGAAGGTAATAAAGGTATTTGTCGAACTGTATAACAAGGGATTGATTTACCGTGGCGAGTACATCATAAATTGGTGTCCACGGTGTCTTACTGCACTCTCTGACGAACAAGTGGAGACCGAAGAGGAACCGGGCAAGTTATACTACATAAAATATCCGATTCTTCGGTCCGATGAATTCATCTCCGTCGCTACTACCAGACCAGAAACGATGCTGGGCGATACCGCGGTATGCGTCAACCCACACGACAGGCGCTACAAAAGATTGATAGGGAAAAGAGTTCTCTTGCCCATCATGGAAAGAGAGATACCGATCATCGCTGATGATTACGTTGACCCCGAGTTTGGAACCGGTGCATTGAAGGTTACGCCTGCTCATGATCCCTTTGATTTTAATCTCGCTAAGAAACACCATCTTGAGTTTATCGACATCATGAATCCGGATGCAACGCTCAACGCACTCACCAGACAATTCAACGGGCAAGACCGCTACACAGCAAGGAAGAAGATCATTGAGCAGTTGAAAGAGGAAGGGTTTCTTGAAAAGGTCGAAGATTACAGATTACCACTTGCAAAGTGTGAGCGCTGCAACACCGCGATTGAACCACGGATATCCAAACAGTGGTTCGTTAAGATGAAACCACTGGCTGAACCTGCTATCCGTGTAGTAAACAAGGGTAAGGTAAATATCTATCCGAAAAGATGGGTGAATCTTTACAATTACTGGATGGAGAACGTCCGTGATTGGTGTATTTCCCGGCAGCTCTGGTGGGGACACAGAATACCAGTCTATTATTGCAGTGAATGTTATGACCCGGATAAGGCGGATTCTGAACATGGCATCATTGTATCCGAGGAGAAACCAAACAAATGTATTAGCTGCGGATCCAGTCATATCTACCAGGACGAAGATGTCCTGGATACATGGTTTTCATCCTGGCTCTGGCCTTTCGCCACATTGGGTTGGCCAGACGATACTGAGGATTACCGCCGATTCTACCCTACCCAGACTCTGGTCACGGGCTGGGACATAATCTATCTATGGGTCGCGCGTATGATCATGTCTGGGCTGGAGTTCACCAAACAGGTTCCTTTTACCGATGTTGTTTTTCATGTGATTGTACGCGACGAAAAGGGAAGAAAAATGTCGAAGAGCCTCGGTAATTCACCGGAACCAATGGAGCTCATCGATAAGTACGGTGCCGATGCACTGAGGTTCGGTCTGCTCTTGATAACGCCGCGTGAACAAGATGTACTATTCACCGAGAAGTCAATCGATGTTGGCCGAAAATTCTGCAACAAGCTGTGGAATGCGGCGCGGCTGGTATGTATGAATCCAGACCAGGGTGCTGATACCCTTCCTGAAAAGATGTCGATTTATGATGCATGGGTTCTCGACCGCTTCAACCGATTGCTGGATAGCATTGAAAGTCACTTTGTTGCTTTTGAGATCAATGCTATAACACGAGAGATATATGATTTTGTCTGGCACACATTCTGTGATTGGTATCTCGAATTTACTAAAATCGCACCTGCCGGTCAGACTGCAAGATCCCTGATGAAAGAGTTGATCGTCATGCTCCATCCCTTCATGCCTTTCATTACTGAAGAAATATATCATAAATTCGGTTTCCCAGCGAAGAGCATCATGCTGGAAACATGGCCTGGCAAGATCAGTGTGGAGCAAGATATTTCCCGTGTTGACCATATCGTCAGACTGATCGAAGAAATCAGAAACATCCGTGGTATTTTCAACATAAAGAATAAGGAGAAACTCACTATCGTCATTAACACGAAGGATGAAGTCCAGTCTTTTCTCAATGAAAACGCAGACGTCATTACAAAACTCGGAGGCTTGGATCGCATTGAATACAACCAACCGGTTCGAGAATCTGTTGCGAGCATCATCATGCCCGAGATGGAATGTTATCTCGAACTAACCGGTATCGATGTGCAAAAGGAAAAACAACGATTACTCAGGGAAATCGATTTTCTTTCACATCGAATCGACGAAATCAAGTACCGGCTAAACAACCCGAGTTACGTTAACAAGGCCACTAGCGAGATACAAGAAAGAGAGAAGAAGCGTCTTGAAGACTTCCTCAAGAAAAAAGAAGGTATTCAAAGAGCCATGGAGAAGCTATGAAGTATCTGGGTTGGCTGCTCACTATTCTGCTGGTAGCTGGGATATACTACACATATCGCACAAGATACTTACCGCTGAGAGAGGACATCAAGGATTTGCAGGAAGAGATTTCAATGTGGGAGAACGTGCTCAAGGGTGAAAAAGGCGTTAAGGGTGAGAGACAGCGCTTTGCCACCGATAGATTCTTTGCCGACAATCAACTGACACCTTTTGCTGAAGTTGAGATACTACGTAAGTTTGATATGCGTAACAAAGGCATTGAAATATATATTACGGCACCCAGAGCCTTCGTACGTACCGCCGACCTCTTGAAATTTCTTGCTGAACAGCACATCAAGTATCGCAGCCTGTCACTCTATGTGGCTATTGATTCTGTGGAACGCTTTGAATACAAATTCATCAATTGATGTCGGTTTCTCTTAAGAACTTCCCTCTCAAAGGAGCTTTTGTCGTGCTGCTCATTGTGGTCAGCATAGCGTGTGCCGCCGAAAAGAATGTAAATGTCGCCATGTTGCTATGTGTTTTTCCGGGTGGTGGGCAGTTCTATACTGAGCGTTATGTGCCAGGCGTGATAATCGGGGCTGCAGAAATAACCCTCGGCTATTTCGCATACAAATATCACCGTGAGGGTGACTATACAAGAAGAAACTCGATGTTGTGGTGGGGTCTTTTTGTATTCGGCTATTCACTCGCCGATGCCTATGTGGGCGCAAAGATGTATGGCTTCGATGTCCAGACCGATCTGGATAAGGTGAGTATCAGCTACAACATGAAGTGGTGATTTTTTCCAACAACAATCGAACATAAGACTATATAAGACAGCGTATAAATAAGAAAGTACCTTTTCTCTGAATTCAGATGAAGATTAGTGAAAAAAAATATCGAGGTTCTGTACTCTGTCGCATACTCGGATATCCGATTACCTATGCAATCGTGAAGATGCTGCTCGAGAAAGGACCGATGAACCTAGAGGAAATTACTGCCCTGGTTGAAATATCCAAACCGGGCGTCGTGGCACACCTGAGGAAGTTAAAGATCACCAATATAATACGTTACGAGAAAAGATGGCCAAAAACCTACTATTGGATTAAATATCCCAAGGAAGTGCGCGCCGTTCTAAAAACCATCGACACACTAGTCACCCGTACCACAAAGAGAATAAGAAAAGACCATTAGTTAATTAATTCATTAATGAATTAATTAACCATTTAATGCATTACTACATTGTGGGCGGTTGGCTGGAGCAGCAGACGAGAGGTTTTCCGTTTGGTCTAGAATGTTAATAGTCGATGTCTCTGGTCAGTTTTGAATGGACTGAACAAAGCTATCTAGATCTGACCAGTTTTAAGAACTCGCTCTCGTTGATTATCCGGGCCTCAAATTTCCTTGCCTTATTATACTTTGATCCGGGTTTTTTGCCAGCCACGACATAGTCGGTTTTCTTGGAAATGCTGGACGAAGGGTGTCCTCCGCGTTGGCGAACCAGGTTCTGTGCCTCTCCCCTGCTCATCGATTCAAGTTCACCGGTGAATACAAACGTCTTACCTGACAATTGTGTTCGGACAGACTTCTTAGGCTCTGCTTCGAACCTGAGGCCGATCTTGCGCAAATTTCTAATCAGTTTCAGGTTTTCCCGCACTTTAAAGTAATCTTTCACACTTGTGGCCAATACCTCTCCAATACCTGCGATTTCCGAGAACTCATCGACCTTTGCTTTAATGATGCGGTCAATGTTTCTAAACGCTTTTACGAGCAGGTGTGAGGCATTGATGCCGATATTGGGTATACCCAGGGCATACAGAACATTGATGAATTCTCTCTGCTTACTCTGTTCTATTGCATTGACCAGGTTTCGGGCAGATTTCCTTCCCATTCGTTCAATCTCTGCAAGTATATCTGCATCGAGCCTGTAGAGATCATCAAAGCTCCTGACTAAGCCCATATTCACCAATTTGTCTACGAGCACATCACCCAAGCCTTGGATATCCATTGCCGGTCGCGATACAAAATGCAAGATCGAACCCTTTATCTGCGCCGGACATGAAGAGTTCACGCAACGCCAATCAGCTTCTTCAGGAAGCCGGGATATTGGCTGACCACACACCGGGCATTTTGTAGGAAAATGAAACTTCTTCTCGCTGCCTGAACGCTTCGCTTTCACAACGCCCACCACCTTGGGAATAACCTCTCCACCCTTCTCGATGATGACATGATCACCAATCTTTATTTCTTTTCTTCTGATTTCATCTTCGTTATGCAAAGTAGCACGAGATACAGTGGTTCCAGACAAAGCCACCGGGTCGAGTTCGGCCACAGGTGTTATACGGCCCGTGCGGCCAACCTGCAGTTTTATATTCTTCAGCTTCGTAATAGCCTGGCGAGCTTGATACTTATACGCGATAGCCCATCTAGGGCTTTTCGTCGTATGACCCATTCTTTCACGAACCGTGAAGCCATCGATCTTTATCACCAGACCATCTACCTCATATTGGAGATCTTCTCGCTTATCCTTCCATTTGTTTATGTATTCAAAAACATCATCAATGCTCGTACATAACTCCAGGTGTGGAATTACCCTGAGTCCAGCATCACGCAGCTTCAAGAGTGTTCTGTAATGTGAAGTGTAACGGGATCCTGGAGCAACCGGTACCGTATGTATGAAGATATCGAGTCCTCTCTTGGCGACTTCTCTTGAATCCAACAATTTCAAGGTACCGGCCGCCGCGTTACGCGGATTAGCAAACAAAGTCTCACCATCTTTCTCCCGCTCCCGGTTCAATCTCTCAAAGCGCTTCTTCGGCAAGTACACCTCTCCCCTGACCTCGATATTCAACAGGCCTCTATCTCTTGTCAACAACTTGAGCGGGATTGATTTTATCGTCCTCAAGTTCTGTGTTATGTCATCGCCTCTCATGCCATCGCCCCTTGTTGCACCAAGCACAAACCTTCCATCGGCGTAATTGAGAGTGACCGCGACGCCATCGACCTTCAATGTCGCCTCGTACTTAACAGACACACCGACAATCTTCTTGACCCGGCGGTCAAAATCCCTGACCTCTTCTTCAGAATATGTATTATCCAGACTGAGCATTCCGATGCTGTGCTCAACGGTTTCGAACGCCTTTATCGGCTCACCCCCGACCCGCTGGGTGGGTGAGTCGGGTTTAATATATTCGGGATATTCTTGCTCCAATTGCTCTAATCTTTTGTAGAGCTGGTCATACTCGTAATCTGACATTTCTGGTTCGCCGAGCACATAATAGCGGTAGTTGTGGTAGTCAATTTCCTTGCGCAATCGCTCGATTTCCTTTTTCGCTCGTTGTCTATTCACGACTAATTATATTAATAGCTCATATTTAGTCAAGATTTCAAATTGTATGTTGACTTTTCTGCGCGAATGTGTAAACTTGAATAATGCCTATGCAGGTAGATTTTCTGGTCGTAGGTTCAGGCATTGCCGGATTGACCTTTGCTACCAAAGCCGCAAGGTTTGGTCGTGTATTAGTCCTCACCAAGAAAAGAAAAGCTGATTCGAGCACCAATTATGCTCAGGGCGGCATTGCCGCCGTCTTTGGTGAGAACGATGCCCGCAAGTATCACGTACAAGACACCATTAGAGTGGGTGAGGGTTTATGCAATAAGGAAATGGTAGCAATAATGGTCCGCGATGGCCCGAAATTGGTGCAGGAACTGCATTCCATGGGCTGTCGATTTTCGATGAACTCCAACGGCAAATTTAACCTGGCACAAGAGGGTGGTCACTCGAGAAGACGTATTGTCCACGCAAAAGACTACACCGGCCAAGAAATCGAGAGGGTGCTGCTTGAAGGAGCGAAAAAGGCTGGCGTGAACATCACCGAGAATGAAATAGCGCTTGATATTGTCATACAGAATGGTGAATGCGTGGGCATCTACTACCTGGATGCCGATACTCGTCAGATCGACGTCATTCTTGCCAACGCAACGATCCTTGCAACCGGGGGGATCGGGCAGGTATACCAGCATACAACCAATCCGCCAATTGCGACGGGTGATGGAATCGCAATGGCGTACCGTGTCGGGGCCAAGATCGCCAACATGGAATTTGTGCAATTTCACCCGACCGCAGTCTACAACATAAAGATTGATGGACGTTCGTTCTTGATCTCGGAAGCAATAAGGGGTGAGGGTGGTGTGTTAAAGACCAAAGCGGGTGCTCCCTTCATGAAGAAATACAGTCCGGCAGGGAATCTTGCACCCCGCGATGTTGTAGCACGTGCGTGTCTTACCGAGATGCTATATGCTAACACCAAGTACGTCCTCCTTGATGTATCACATCTGGAGGCGGATTTCATCAAGAACCGGTTTCCCACAATCTATGAGACCTGTCTTAACTGGGGTATCGATATAACACGTGAACCGATCCCCGTCGTACCGGCCGCTCACTATTCATGCGGCGGAATATCGGTAAACAAGTGGGCCGAATCCTCAATACCAAGAATGTTTGCGCTGGGTGAGTGTAGTTGCACCGGAGTGCATGGTGCAAATCGCCTAGCTTCGAATTCGCTGCTCGAGGCAATGGTGTTCGCGAGTAGAGCCGCGGCACGTGTTAACAAAATCAGTGACATCAAGATTACAGGACCTACCAGAATAGAGAAAACGACGAAGATAGGGCCTAATCTGATATTCCAGATTAAGGAGATCATGGACGAAAATGTTGGATTGATCAGGAGCGAAAAGAAGTTACACGACGCAAAAACAGCGATCGACGGTTTTTATAAACTGTTTGAGGAAGGAATCCATATCACCAATGCAGAATCCCGAAACACTACGGTCATAGCAAAGCTAGTTATCGACAGTGCACTCAATCGCAAGGAATCACGCGGTTTGCACTACATGCTTGAGTACCCCAGGAAACGGCGAAATTTCATGAAAGACACGATAACCAGAATCAGCAAACAGGAAAAAAAGATAAAAAAAACATTACCAACAAATAGGAAAAGGGATGGAACAAGGAGAAATTGAAGTTTTATTGGAACTAGGTCAAACGTACCTTTTAAACAAGGATTATGGCAAAGCGATAGTGAAGTTCAGCGAAGCGCTTAGAATTAATCCCCATGATCCTGAGATCTACTACTATCTTGGATTGGCTTATGAGGGCGCCGAGAAATTCCCCGAAGCAGTGAAGACCTACGAGAAAACACTCACTCTCGATTCCAATCATAGCAATGCTGAAATCCGCCTGAACGAGGTTAACAAAAAAATCTCTGAGGTCAAGAAAGATAAAAAATGAGGTGTCCCCGTTGCCGTCAGAAGATGAATGAAACAAAAGGAACGCACCACAAGAAAAAGAAATACGTCTGTCCTAAATGTGGAATGGTGCGCTTCGCTCCTCTGAGGAGAAAACAGGTAACGGCCAAATCATGATTTGGCTTATCCTTTGATTGTATGGCTAATTACTACACGCTATTAGGAGTTTCCAAAAACGCCTCATCGGTAGAAATAAAGAAGGTCTATCGTAAACTCGCCCAGAAGTACCATCCCGACCGGTACATGGATGCAGAAGAAAAGAAGACAGCACACGATATCTTCTCACGGATCACAGCTGCCTACAGAACACTCTCCGATGAAAAACTCAGGGCTAAGTACGATGAATCATTGGTCAAACACATTACCGATGCTGACGAAGCGAAACAAATCCAGGCAAAAAACCTCTTCACGAGGGCAGTCGAACATATTGACAATGGTGAACCGTGGCCCGCAGTGAACCTGCTACGTACGGCCTACAGCTACAACGCCTGCCCATTGCATCTTTCATACCTGGGCCTGGCACAGGTCTACACAAAGCGTAACCAGCAAGATGGTTTCAAGAAGCTCGAGCACGCAATAAAACAGGAGCTGTTCAATCCAACCCTACACTGCAATCTCGGACTTGCAAAGGAATTCGTTGCCAAGAAAGCCGAAGCTCTTCGTTCATACCAGGAGGCGCTCAAGTGGGATTCCAAATACAAGAAGGCAAAGCAAGGATTGGTGCGCCTTCAGTCATCCAAAGACGGATTTTTTTCAAAACTATTCGGAGGGAATAAGTGAAAAGGACTGCCACACTGACCCTACTCGAAGAGCTGTGTAACAAGCTGTCTATAATCGTCAAATACGATAAGTTTTTTGGCAAGGGTGGTTATTGCCGACTGCGGGACAAGTCCTATTTTATAATAAACGAGAGGCTTTCGAGCGAAGCGAAGGAGCGGATTTTCATCCAAGAGATGATCACCTTCGGAGTGCAAAACATGTCTTTGCCGTCTAAGTTACGGGAATTATTCGAGAAAAAAAGGCACTGAAACCCGCGATAAGAACCGACGACATGTGATACAAATATTATCTTTCGTCTCTTATTTCCCCAACTAGTTCTTCAATCAAATCCTCGAGGGTAACGATCCCCTTGTGACGGTTCTTCTTGTCCATCACTATAGCCATGTGCTCGCCTTTTTGCTTCATCTCCATGAAGATTGTCATACACCGATCGTCGGCGTTCACAAAAAAAGGTTCCCTGAGAGTAATTTCGTTGGTGTAGAGATAATCTTTTATGTTAAAGATACCAATGATATCGCGCCGCGAGCCAACACATACCGGGATCCTGGTATATATCCTTCCCTTACTCTCCGCAATGGTGGCTAGCTCCTGACCCTTCGTAGAAACAAAGGCGGTGTTCATCGGGATCATCACCTCGCCCACTTTTCTTTTGGAAAAATTGAACAGTCTTGACGCTAGTCTGCTCGCCTCTTCCTCATACTCACCCATCGCGTGAACTATGTCCAACCTGTGCATCGCGTCTGTCTCAGTGCCGCTCTTGAAGAGCAAGGCGATGAGTCTTGCCAGCTGCGCATAAAACCATACAACGGGGTAAGCTACAATCTCAATGTAGTAAATGACTCCAGACAGTGCGGTCATGGTGCGTACCGGATGGGATAAGGCAACCGACTTAGGGATAAACTGTCCAAACATAAGAGAGAATAAGGAGAGGGTTATCGTTGAAACAATGATGCCCGAGCCGCCCATCAAATCAACAAAAGATCTTGCATACAATGTGGAAGCCACGACGATTATGAAACTCTCGCAGACGAGAATGGTTGAGAAGAACCTTGCAGGAGCAGAAAGAAATTTGTTGAGGCGTAAAGCCCAGCTCTTCTTTTCACGCTTCGCTTTCAAGATCTTTATCTTCTCGATGCTAACGAGGCCGGTCTCGCTGGCGTTGAAAATTCCTATGCTAATAGACAAGAGCAAGGGTAAAATAAAATCTATCATACTTTCCTGACCAGCACCTTCTCGATTATGCGGTCGTGGATTTCTTCAATCGTCAATTCGACGTTTGCAATACGAATCTTTTCTTTCTCGCCGGGGATTTTGCCAAAATGACTGAGAATAAAACCTGCTAGTCTTTCGCCCTCCGGCGCAAAAGGCTCGATGTGGAGAATTCGTGCAAGCTCCCCAATCGTAATGTCGCCTTCAAAAAGAAAAGTATTCTTGGAGATCTTTTCATACGGTAGATCAGCAACCTCATCGTACTCATCGATTATTTCACCGAACAGCGATTCCAAGATGTCCTCGAGCGTAACGATACCCGTGAAATCTCCGAACTCATCGACTACAATGCTGATGTGTATACCCTTCTTTCTAAATTCACTGAGTAGATTGTCCAGTTGTTTCGTTTCGGGAACGACATACGGCTCGCGCATAAGATCTTTGACGCTTTTCGACTCGGGTTCTCTTATCTGGCTAATGAAAAGATCCTTGGCATAAAGGATACCGACGACATCGTCCTTCTCATCGAAGACGCAAATTCTTGAATGCTTCTCGCTGGTGACGATTTTCTTCGCCTCGTGAATGCTCGCCGTGACGTCAACGCCAACAACCTTCTGTCGGGGCGTCATCACCTGGTTGACCGTCATCTTGCCGAACTTCAATATTTGGAACCCGAACTCTTCCTCTCCCTCATCCAGAATCTTGAAACGCTTTGCCTCACTAAGCATCAGTTTGATCTCTTTATCAGAAATAGTGTCCAATCGGCGGACTGCTTGCACCCCCAGCAAGCGCTGCATGAATTTCTCCATGGCGCGTGAAATCGGGCTGAAAAACCATGCCACGTATTCTACGATCTTGCCAAAACGCAGAGCCAGCGACTCGGCGTTGGAAATGGCAATGGTCTTTGGCGCAATCTCTCCAAGGACAAGTATGAGTGAGGTCATCAGGATGATTTCGGTAATGAACGAAAATGTGGTGTCAAGGTTGTACCGGTGAATCATCTGGAGCAGTATCACGGCCCCAACCGAAGAGGCGCCGACATTCACCAGAAGGTTTGCCAAGAGAATCGATGCCAGCGTCTTACCCGGTTCCTTCTTGATTCGCTCCAGCGTCCGAGCGCCTTTTCTCCTCTCAAATAACAGTGTCTTTAAGCGGAAGCGGGATATTGAGAAGATGGCTGCTTCCATACCCGAAAAGAAGGCGCTGAGGCTAAGAAACACGCAGATTACAGCAAGGCTGACCGCTAGGCTATTCATCACTAAGATATTCTACACATTTCTTTTCCATTAAGCTATCTTCTCTCTTATTGCGATGGTCATATCCAATTACATGTAAGAGACCATGCAAAATAAAGTAGTATAACTCGTAGACGTCGCCCGCCCTGTCTTCGGAGACATAGATTTCGGACACTTCTCCCAGATCGAACGAGATGACGTTCGTGGCATGCTTCTTTTTGAAATACAGTTCATTCAAGCGTGTGAGGTACTCATCATCAGTCAGTATCACGTTAACCACTGCTAATTGTTTATCTTCGGCGGCTAATACCTTTTTTACCAACCGTTTGATTTTTGTCTTTTTGGCCCGTGTGCGCCCAGACGTCACATAGACACCTATTCGCATGATCGGATTTGCGCAGGGAGTATGTTGTTATCTACCTTTTTGTTCAGCACCTGTCGTTGTGCGCTTGTTAGCCCCTTCGTAATCGACACGAGGATGAAAGACCCCCGTGAGGATCGGCATGAAAGCTGCTTTTATTTGTTCTAAATCATGACGTGTTATAGGACAATCATCTAATTGTCCATCATTGAATTTCTTCTCGATGTTTCCCTTGACGATCTTCTGCAGTTTTGACGCCGTGATACTGCGCTCACCTCTTGCCGCCGCTTCGACACTATCAGCAAGCATTACCAATGCCGTCTCCTTCGTCTTCGGCCGTGGTCCAGGATAGCGGAACGAATCCTGATTTGCGTCCTTCGATTCTTCGAATGCTTTCTTGTAAAACATTTCGATCATCGTCGTACCATGATGCTGCTCGATAACCTCGATAAGCTTTCTCGGCAACTTCATCTTCTTGGCCATCTCAATTCCATCTTTCACATGCGAAATGATAATTAGCGCACTCATTTGCGGTTTCAGCAAATCATGAGGATTTTTCATGCCAATCTGATTTTCGATGAAGTACTCAGGTTTTTTCAACTTCCCCATATCATGATAATAGGCGCTAACCCGGGCAAGCACCGGATCGCCGTCGATATACCGTGCGCCAGCTTCTGCGAGGTTCCCGACAACGATTGAATGATGATAAGTGCCCGGAGCTTCAATCGCCATGTCTTTGAAGATCGGTAAGTTCAGATTGCCGAGTTCGAGCAAAGTCAGATCCGTCGTAAAATCGAACATTCTCTCAAATAGGGGGAGGAAGAGCACAAAGCTGAGGTTGACGATGATGCTATTGACCACCCCTTCACCTAGAGATAGCATATTAAAAGCGCCTTTTGAAAGATATATATCGATGAAAAGAATGGCTCCGATATTAGCGAGTGCAAGGTAGATTAACGGTCGATAGAACGCAAGTCGAGAGTTTATTGTCTGACTTGAAAACGTGGCAACAATGCCACTGACAAAAAGAAACGTGAAAATCCCGGCCGAGTTCAATACGATACCGAAAACAGATGCAAAAATGAAGGTGAATAATATGGCAACATAGAAGTTAAAATACAATGCAAATAGAAAAATGAAAAGTGCAATGGGGGTCAAATAGACAAGATTTGTCGCATATGTGACCTTGCCGATGATCAGATAAGCAGCGGATAACAACGCGATAAAGTACAGATTCTTCCCTACGAACAATTTCGATTTTGTTATCAGGTCAAATTTGAACAGCAGGAAGATCAATGCCAGATACAATATGTTCCTGAATAATAACGTTTTGATTATCTCCCAGGTTCCGATGGATGTGTATGTACTCTCCAGTGCCAGCATCTTCTCCGTTGTTTCCATGTTGACCCGCTTGTGTTTTTCGGTAATGATCTCTCCCTTCAAAACCTTACCCTTTGTCTTTGGGACATTTGCGAAGACTTCATCTATTCTTTCCTGAGTCTTCTCTTCATTGAAGGTTATGTTAGGAGTCATGTAAAACTTTACGAGGCTGCGATATTCTGCTCTTTGATTCACCGCAACCAGGTTTTCTGCCTCGTCCAGGGAATAGAGTCGGTCGATCGATTCCACGGTTTCTGTATTGCCACTCACGATCGCAATGATTGCATGCTCAACGGTCTTTCTATCTACAACACCTACGGCGTATAATTCAGCAAAGTCCTTGCGCAATCTGTTGAAGATATTCTTTCGATTGTTTCTCAATAAATATCTAATTACCCCTCTATTCAACGCGTATTGTTTCTGAACTAGGTGAATAATAGAATCTCGGCCAACCTGCAAGCTCCGCGCAGCATCAATCATCCTCTCCAAACCATCAATATCCAGCGTCACGGCACGTTTTACGGTATTGTCGAGGTCATATACCCTGGGAATCCTGCGCGCAATTTCCTCTCGCTCCTCGGTCAATTCTGGCTCCGTTTTAGGAATGAAAAAGTCGTACGGAGCGATTATGTTCTGTAAAGCGATCTCCCCTGTGGCGACATCATATTTCTGAGGCACCGCAGGGGGCGGAAAAATGATGTTCAACAGTAGAATTATCCCAATGAAAATGAACAGATTATGTTGTATTCTGATTTTCATAGGCCTTAATGACCTTCTGAACGAGATGATGTCTCACAACATCATTTTCGCTGAGATAAATAAACTCGATACCGTTGATGTTTTTGAGTAAGTGCTGTATTTCAATCAGCCCAGAAGGAATGTTCGGCGGTAAGTCAACCTGTGTAATATCCCCGGTCACGACAACCTTTGAACGCCAACCCATGCGGGTCAAGAACATCTTCATCTGCATGCTGGTGGTATTCTGCGCCTCATCCAGGATGATGAATGAATCATTGAGGGTTCTTCCTCTCATATAGGCAAGAGGTGCTACCTCTATGGTCTTCATCTCGAGAAAACGTCTGATCCGCTCATATGGCAAGAAATCATTGAGCGCGTCGTAGAGGGGTCGCAGATAAGGATCGACTTTTTCTTCGATTGCCCCGGGTAAGAAACCCAGCGATTCACCAGCTTCTACTGCGGGACGGGTAAGAATAATCCTCTCGACCTTTTTGTCCATCAAGAAAGACACCGCCTTCGCCACCGCGAGATAGGTCTTACCGGTCCCCGCGGGGCCGATGCTCACGACAATATCGTGCCGGTCTATTGATTTGACGTAATCGCCTTGACCTAGGCTCTTTGCTTTAACGAGTCGCTTCGGCGTTGAAGTAGATGTTACTACACGTTCGACATCAGGAATATCATCACCCGCAGGAACATCGGCGGTCTCGGCTTCACCGCTGAGCCTTGCACGTACGATTTTCTCAGCTGCCTTGACTTTTTCCTCTGCCCCCTTCAGATAGATGTGATCATTACGCATGGATACAACAATTCCGAAACGCGTTTGGATTTTCTTCAAGAATTCGTCCTGAAATCCGGAGACAGTTGTTGGATCAGAACCTGATATTGGGATTGATACTTTCACTTCAACGGGAGGGGCGGATGTTCAGCCCCTCCCTCGCAGATTAATCATGAGGTATTACAAATTCCTGATTTGTATATATTAAGTCAGGATCACTTATTTTGTCTTTATTTGCCTCGTAAATGTCGGGCCATCTCTTTGCATCAGAATAGATCGAAAGATACGATGCAATCAACCAAAGACAATCCCCTGGTATTACAGTGTAGTTATCAAGGGTGGGGATGAGCAATACCCAGCCCGGGTATATGAGATTCGGGTCTGATATTTTGTCCGTGTTCGCTTCATGTATCCAGGGCCATTTCGAGCCGTCATGATACACCTTGCGCATGCTCGCAATCTTCGATAGCCAGTCTCCATCAACCACAGTGTAGCGCCCCCACTGGCAGCGTTTCCAGGTCTCACGCAGCTCTGCAACTTTGTCGGTCAGACCTGCATGTAATGTTTCGAGCTTGGAAACCGAGGTCGTTAGAGCATCAACCTCACCTTCCAGGGCAGCGATATCTGTATTCAGCTGGTCCAGTTCTGCTCTGATGCGTGCGATTTCAGCCTGCGCTTCTTCTTCGGTCATCTTATCCTGCGCGAATGCTAAGACTGGAACCACGAAGCAAAGAATGATAGCAATTGATAGTAGTTTTTTCATTTTAGCCTCCTTATTTCATGCACCGGGTGTCAATCTTAGCCTGTAACATGTCGACTTCATCCTGTAGTTCTTTCACCATCATTTCGAATTCGGCTCGCTGTGCTTCCAATGCGTCTTTTTCAGCCTGTAGATCCGCGAGTCTTGTCTGGGCGGCTTCGAGAGCAGCTTGGGCTTCACCCAAAGCATCGAGCGTCTCCTGGTTCGCCATCTTAGGACCGCAACCGATAATCAAGACGGCTAGGAACAATAACGCAACTGTCTTTCTCATAATGCCTCCTCCTTGCATTTTTAGCATATATCAAACTATATTCATATCCGGAGGCATGTCAATAGTCAAGAAACTACGTTCTCAGTAGACCAATGTAGTCGCACGCCCGCTCTCGTAGAGTTCATTTTGCGTTAATGAAGCGAGGCACTGATTTCTGTAACCAAATTGGAAATTTGGACATAAATCGTGACGGAGATTCATCGTGCCAATAACCGCGCTCGTAGTTGCCCAATTTATTGGGCATGTTTGATGAATCAAACAACTACAAAACCGCGCCCGCAGGATAGGTAGGACAGCCATAAATGGCGCAACTACAAGTTTCCACCGTAAATTGAGCAATTACGAAACCACGCTCTGAAGTACCCGAGGACCGATGCAGGGCAGCTGGCACAATACTTCTCTCCTGTTTTTCAGCACCTTGTGAGCCTGCCATGTTGACTTTTCCATAATTCTGACTATCATTGGTCATGGCAAATCATGCAATAATCGTTGCCGCTGGCGCAGGCAAGAGATTCGGTGGGAAGAAGCAGTTCATGCGCATACACGGGCTACCTCTGTTTGTTTACGCAACAAGGGCATTCGACAACCAGTCCAATGTCAGCGGAATAACGATCGTTGTACCCAAAAAAGACATAAAGACAACGAGGAAACAAGTGCGTGATCTCGGTTTCAAGAAAGTACATCACGTCGTTGCCGGCGGCCGACGGCGCCAGGATTCAGTAGTCAATGGATTACGCACAATTAGAGACAAATCCGGCGTGGTCATCATCCATGATGCGGTGAGACCACTTGTTTCATCAGCAGTGATAAGAAAAGGTATTGCGCTCTGCCGCAAGCACAAATCGGTGATCATTGGAACAAAGGTACACGATACGATGAAAAGGGTCGCCAAGCGTCTCGTTCAGGAAACCATTCCCCGCGATGATCTTTTTCTCGTCCAAACACCCCAGTTTTATGATATACGAACAATCAAGCAGGCTATTGCCAAAGCCGACTTTCGCATGGAGTATACTGATGAAGCCTCAATACTTGAATCACTGGGCATGCCGGTCTATGTTTTCCAGGGTGACCGGCACAACATAAAGGTCACGGACAAGAAAGACCTGAGATACATACAAAAACACCTGGCATGAAAAGAATAATCATTCTGGGCTCAACAGGCTCTATAGGGTGCAACGCGATCCAGGTCATTAAACGATTCAAAAACTATAAGGTCGTTGGACTCGCGGCATACAATAACTACCGTCTGCTCGCTGAACAGGCTCACGCTCTGAAACCTAAGGCCATCACGATAATCAATGAGAAGTATCATAAGAACCTGGAAAAACTAAGGGGCACCGCGAAAACCTTCAGCGGAGAGCAAGGTATTGAAGAGATGATCGACACCCTTAGGGCAGACACTATCATATGTGCGCTGTCTAGTTCACTAGGCATCAGGGGGGTCATACGGGCGATCGAGAAGAAAATGGACATATGCCTGGCCACCAAGGAAATTCTCGTCAATTTTGGTCATTTGATAATGGGTAAGGTGAGAAAACTGCAGGTTAGACTCATTCCCATTGACAGTGAACATTCTGCCATTTACCAGTGTCTCGAAGGCAAGAACATGAAAGACGTCTTGAACATAATCCTCACTGCATCGGGCGGTCCTTTCTTGAAAAAAAAGATCAAGAATGTCCGTAAGGAGGAAGTTCTGCGCCATCCGGTCTGGAAAATGGGTCAGAAGATCACGGTTGATTCGGCAACCATGATGAACAAAGGTCTGGAAGTAATAGAAGCGCATCACCTTTTCAACGTCCCTCCGAGTATGATAAGAGTCGTTATTCACCCTGAGGCAATATGCCATTCCTTGGTGCAATTCAAGGATGGCACGCTATTGGCTCAACTCTCAACACCGGATATGAAACTACCGATCCAATATGCCTTGACTGTGCCTCATCGTGTATCCGCATCGACCCCATATCTCGACATCACGAAAGTGAAACCATTAACCTTCATGACACCCAACACGAAGAAATTCCGTTGTTTAGATCTAGCCTATGGAGCCCTGGAAAGGGGTAAGACAATGCCCGCCGTACTAAATGCGTCGAACGAGGAAGCAGTTAAACTATTCCTCCATGATAGAATTAGATTCCACGAAATTCCACTAATAATTGAAAAAGTTATGAAAAAACATGAACCCAGCGATGGTGGACTGGACCATTACCTACAAGCGATAAGCTGGGCCAAAGAACAAGTGAGGGTACAAGTATGCTAATTACGATTGTTGCATTCTTATTCATACTGGCATTCTCGATCACAATACATGAATTTGGACATTTCTTGATAGCTAAGCTATTCAAGATCCCGGTGGAAAAATTCTCGATCGGTTACGGTCCACCCCTCATTCGCAGGAAAATAGGCGAGACTGATTTCCGTATCGCATATTTCCCTTTGGGTGGCTATGTCAAGATAGCAGGCGAAGATGAGGGCGACTTAACACCTAAGGACACTGAAGAGACACAGAAATCACTGAAGAACGAAGACACTGAAAGCACTGAAACGGAAAAGGGGCAAGAGGTAGTCGGGTTTTATGATGCACCCATATACCAACGTGTGTTGATCGTGATGGGCGGTCCGGTCTTTAATATTCTCTCGGCGGTTTTTGTTTTCTTCATCATCTTCTGGGGATTCGGATTACTCGTGAACCCATTCATGAAGGTCAAAGTCCATGAAGGAAGTGCAGCAGAACGCGCTGGCATCATGGAAAACGACTCGATAGTTGCCGTTGCCGGCGAAAGAGTCAGCACCTGGGGCGAAATGCTTGATCTGCTATCGGAAAATGACAAGCAAACAATCACAGTGGGTATCGTACGCGCAGGGACATTCGTAGAAAAGAGACTACAGGTCGACATGGATTCGCTGGACCTCATGGGCCTCATGCCACTGGTGCCTCCTATCCTGGGATCATTGAAACGGGATGGCCCTGCCCACAAGGCGGGTATGAAATCGGGAAACCGAGTGCTGGAAATCGACGCAGAAGAAATCCAGACCTGGAATCAGATGGTAGACAAGGTTCGCGCATCAAAAAATACTCCTTTACATTTCGTCTGGCAAGACAATGACATCGTGAAGGATGCTATTGTAACACCGATTTCTTATTATGATCCGACAACACAAGACACCATCGGACAAATCAGCGCGATCCCGCCCTTGGAGCGCAGACGTCTGAACCTACCTGATGCCATAACGCTGTCAGTCCAGAGAAGCGGTGAAGTGATTTGGCTGACGCTCAAGACCCTTTACCAGCTCATCATCGGACGGATATCACGAAGGGCAATAGGCGGACCCATAGCAATTGCCCAGCTGAGCGGTGAATCGGCACGGTGGGGCTTTGAGAGTTTACTCGGCCTGCTTGCAATAATTTCAATCAATCTAGGCCTCATAAACCTCTTCCCGATTCCTGCTCTGGATGGCGGTCACATAATGATATCGATCATCGAAGCAATCAGAAACAAGAGGTTCTCTCACCGAACGCGGCTGATAATCCAGCAAGTGGGCTACGCAATCATTCTACTGCTCATCGTCTTTGTCACGTTCAACGACATAACAAGATGACGATACTATCGTGGAATTTATACAGATTACCGCGGATGCAAACCGATAACGGAATCAGTTTGAATCTGTTTTCATCTGTCTGCAGCATCTTTCATCTGTCTCCATCTGCTCTCATCGGTGTGCATCCGCTATCAGTTTGAATCTACTTTCATCCGTGTGCATCTATAAATCGGTAGATTTATGAGGATACTTTTCTATAATCCAGCACCCAGTCAACGTCGTTACACACCATTCGAAGCGCTTAGAGGCAGCCCCTTCTTCAGAAGACCTAATTATGACGCGCTGCGTCTCGCGCATTTATCTCAGGGCCACGACTTTGCTTATTCTGATGAACACATCGAAGGAATTGCTGATATTTCGCCGGATATCGTCGTTGTTCACACGCCTCTGAATCTTGCGCGGTACGTAGAAACCTTTGTCAAAGAAAGGTGGGACGAAGGCGTCACGACGATCTGCTACGGTTCGTATCCGACTCTGTTTCCAAGGGAGGCTAAAGCATTCTTCACATCGGCCGTGGTCGGAGACATTGCGTCGGTGTGGAAGAATATCCTTACCGATCATAAGAGAAAAACACTCGCCGGTGTCTACACATCAAACAAGATCACACATTTTGATGTCGACCGACAACTCGAATCAAAATATGGATTCACACCATTCTTCTCACAGATAAGGACATCCTATGGATGTCACTGCACAGATGAAAACAAAGATTATTGTTACGAAAACACGCTATACAAACATCCTGCTCGGTGGAGCATCGACAAATCCGTTGAAGCAATATCACAATTGAAGAGGAAAGCGGTGTTTGTTCTTGATGATGATTTTCTATTCGATACCAAGTATGGAATTCGCCTGCTGGAACGATCCTGGCGTTACAAGAAGATGTGGATTTTCCAAACGACCAGTGAAATTTTCAAGCGCCCAGATATACTGCCCCTATTGCGTGACGACGGTGTGCGTATCATCTATCTGAAGGAAGATTGGCTGGGTCGGGATTTGCTCGAAAATCTGCACAACCCGGATTATGTGAAAGAGAAGGAATACCAGGTGAGCATGATCCACAACTTCCGTATAACCGTGGGTTGTAAGATAAGGCTCGGTTTTGAGGGTGAAGACTACAAATTCTATCACCAGCTGCAGAAATTTTTGGTGAAACTCAGAATCGACATAATCGAATTAGCCGTTCAAACACCCTTGCCCGGCACCATGACTCATAGGGCATACTCGATGAAGAAACAGATCGTCAGTGATATGTCCCTCTATGACCAATGGATGCCAGTGGTCAATATGCCGGGCATGGCACCGCAGGCACAATACTCGATGATGGAATGGTTGCGTGACCGGTTCTATTCTTGGGATTCAATAATGTTGCGAAATATCGTCGTATCACCGAGACTAGGTTTTTATAATACAGTCTTTTTTTATCTGATCCCCAATCTTTCATACCGTAGTAATTTTCTGGAAAAAGTAGGCTACCCCCCGTAGCAACACTTCGGCCGCAGGGTCAGCGAAGATGAAGATACTTGTGTACCTGGGGGATGATCCTCACATCGGTAAGAACATCCAGTGCTTTCTTCTGCAAACCGAGTAAATCGGGGTTGTCCTTACCGAATACGGGTTGAATAACGAGTGGTATGTTTTTGTCGACACGGGCTATTATCGCGCATGTAGTATCCAATTCGCGGGGAAGGAAATTCTCGTTTATGACAATCTTGACGAAAACATCTCTGCCCGCCGCAATAACCAGTGATTGTTCATGTTCCTGCCACAACTGGGGACGACCAGTGGCGCTGGGAACCTTGAAATCCAGGCAAATGGTGTCAAAATAGTCAACCACCTGCTGCAGATTGTCCGGTAACGAACTATTAGTATCGAGATAGAGTGATTTGCGGGATTCTCTCAGCCGGTCACACAGCTCTCCTAGAAAGTAAACCTGTAGCAGAGGCTCGCCGCCGGTTATGGCAACTGTCCGTTCCTCAATCTTGTCCAGCAGAAAGTCTACCTCAATCGGATTCTTGAATATCTTTCCTTCATACAGGAAGGGACCTTCCATGGCTTGGGCTTCGGTCGTATCGCAATAATCGCACGATACATTACATCCCAGAAATCTCACAAATGTCATCCTCTGCCCCACTTTCAAGCCTTCGCCCTGTATTGAAGTAAAAACCTCTCTAACAAAACCCTTCATTTCAGGATATAGCTATTTAGGGAATTTGGGTCTTAGAACGTCGGATTCAACTATCTGTTCTATTTGGTCCACCTAACCTTACACCGTGCATTGTATATCCCCTCTGTGTCTCTGGCGTATTTTTCCATAACGATATTCGCGAATTCAAAAGGGTCGACACCGTAGTCCTCTAATCCCTTCGTCTTCACCGGCGTGTTGACCGATGAGATGTTTATGCCAAAGTGGATCACAGAGGATATCGGAGTGGCGGTAGCGACCGAAATCGAGAGCTTCGCGTCACCATCGTACAGGTCAGCATTAATCCGCTGCACAGCCACATTACGGAGGATATCATTCAGTGCATCCTTAACAATGCATGCAAGCACGAGCTGTCTGAGCACACCTTTTTCCAGATCGGTCTCGTGATGTTCAACAATGAAGTGAAGCATGCTCTCTGAGTATATCTGGTTCCCGGCCTTGAGGTCTTCTATGTCGACCATCTCTTTTGGCTTTATGTCACACGGACCACAGAAGGCGACAATCGAATCCCCAACAACGCCGAACTCCTTGTAGGCAAAGTTGCTATGGAGTTGCTCACCGGTGTATGCTCTACTTTCCTTGGCAAGATGGTATTTCATTCTTCGATTAATCTATCCAGATGTTCCTGCGCAGACTTGAAATCCGGATCTAACTTCAATGCCAGTCTAAACGAATCACGGGCATCGCCCTTCTCATTCATGGCTTCATAGGCAATGCCCAGATTGTAATACAATCTGGGCTCAATCTTCTTGATCTTTTCGGCTCGCTTCAGAATCTTTATTGCCTCTTCATAGCGCTGACTCAGTATGTAAAACTCACTCAGTTCGATCAAGTCTTGATAATCTTCGGTCATAGTTTCCTGATCTTGTCGATGTCTTCGTTGCGACCGACTAGTATCAGCACGTCACCGGGAATCGTCTCGTCAGTGCCGCCCGGTCCGATGATGACTTCCTCTCGAAAATCGGTAGAGCCATCAGGTTTTGAAAAGGGTACTTTCCTTCTTATCGCGATGACGCTGACTTTGTATTTATCGCGCAATTTGAGGTCAGCGAGGGTCTTGTTGACCAACTTCTTCGGCACCACCATTTCCACAATACCGTGGGTATCAGACACCTCTATGAAATCGAATATCTTTGGGCTCGCAAGACTCTGCGCCAGTTTCTCGGCCATTTCCCTTTCCGGAATCGTGATACGATCGGCGCCGACTTTTCTTAAGATCTTTGAGTGAAGGGCGCTCTTTGCCTTGACGATCACCTGCTTGACGCCAAGCTCCTTCAAGGTCAGAGTGATCATGATACTAGCTTCAACCGACTCCCCCATACTCACGATGACCGTGTCGAATTCTTTTATGCCAAGTTCTCTCAACGATTTTTCGTCCGTCGCGTCTAATACAACGGCTTGCGATACAACATCCTCCATGTCCTTCACCAATGATTCATCCTTGTCGATCGCTAAGACCTCAAAATTTTTCTCGCTCAGGGCCCGGGCAATGCTCGACCCAAACCTACCCAAGCCAATCACAGCAAACTGTTTCATTTATCCTCCTCTGGTTTGACTATGCCCAATCTTCTCTGCAGATGACTAATCAATCCGCCATCATCGATGATCTTCAGTATGAAATCGGGTAATTTCGTTGCTTCAATAGTCTCGTTGGTGCGGGTGTTTCTCACGGAACCTCCTTCAAGATCTACCTCCACATCATCACCATGATGGACCATTCGTGCTACACCGGGCGCGACGATGACCGGTAAACCAAGATTGATGGCGTTCCGATAGAAAATGCGGGCAAAAGATTCAGCAACGACTGCGCTGATGCCGAAGTACTTCAGACAGGTGGCTGCCTGCTCGCGCGATGAACCGCAGCCAAAGTTCCTACCCGCGACAATGACGTCACCGCTTCTTGCCTGCTCCATGAACTCTGGATAGACCGCTTCGAAGCAATGTCTTGCCATTTCCATGCGGTCGGTGGTAATGGATAGGTACTTGCCTGGATATATCACATCAGTATTTATGTTGTCGCCAAACGTGTATGCTTTACCCTTTATGATGGACATTCAACACCTCACCCCGTAGTCGCCGCTGGGGTTATCTCCCCGGTGATAGCTGATTGAGCAACGGTTGCCGGTGATGCTAGATACACAAAAGACTCGGAACTCCCCATTCTTCCCTTGAAGTTCCGATTGGTCGTCGAAATGCACACCTCACCGGGCGCCATCAATCCCTGGTGAGCACCCAAGCAGGGACCACATCCAGGGTTGAGCACCAGTGCACCGGCCTTAATGAAAGTCTCGATGTAGCCTTTCTCTATTGCCGCTAGATAAACCTGCCTGGATGCAGGGATCACTAGCAGTCTGACCTCGGGATGTACTTTTTCGGCATGGAGGATTTCGGCCGCGACCGCCAAATCCTCGAGCCGACCATTGGTACAAGACCCGATGAGTGCCTGGTTAATTCTCTTGCCGGCGACTTCGCTGACCGGTTTCACATTGTCCACGGCATGAGGGCAGGCAACCATGCTCTTCAGATCAGTTACATCAATATGTATCTCCTGTGCATACTCGGCATCCGGGTCAGGCAATAGCGTAGTGAATTCGTGATTAGTACGCTGTACTACATAGGTGATGGTCTTTTCGTCGGGGACGACAATGGCGACCTTGGCGCCCATTTCCATAGATAGATTGGTCAGTACCATTCTCGACGCGATGCTCATATTACTGATGGTCTCACCAAAGAATTCAACCGCCTTGTAGTCGGCACCAGCCGCACCCAGTTTGCCGATTATGTGTAGGATGAGGTCCTTTGCCGAGACATATTTCGGAAACATACCAGTCACTTTTATCCTCATCGATTCCGGAACCATGAACCACAGCTCGCCCGTAGCCCAAACACCGGCCATTTCTGTCGCACCAATGCCGCTGGCAAAGGTTCCAAAGGCACCATGAGTCGTGGTATGCGAGTCAGTACCGACCATCACATCACCGGGCCGGGAATGACCATTTTCTGGTAATACTTGATGGCAAATGCCTTCCCTGAGGTCGTAGAAATGTTTGATATGCTGTTCTTTGACGAATGCCCGAATGCGCTGATGCGTTGCCGCGGTCTTCTCACTCTCTGCCGGTATCCGGTGATCGAACAGGATAACGATGCGTTCTGGATCCCACACCTTCTCGACGCCTATTTCTTTGAACGCACGCAACACCACATCTGCATTCTCGTGAGACATCGCCACATCGATTTTCGCAGTAACGATTTCATGCGGCTCGGTTAGAGGTTTGCCTGAAGCTCTCGCCAAAATTTTCTCAGCAATAGTCATTACGTTCTCTCATTGTTTGGCTATTCTGGTTACCTCTCCCATGGACCATCATACTCGGTCTCTTGGACGCACATTCGCCTCATGGGTTTCTGAGTAGTCATCTCCTCATATACATGAGCGATCATTCCCGCGACCCTGCCCATGACGAAGAATGCCTTGCCCAAGCGCCAATCAAAACTCATGTCTGAGATAATTGCCGCGATTGCGCCATCCACGTTTATGGGTAACGTCTTCTTCTTCGCGAATTCCTTTTCCACGGCGAGCGATAATCTAACATGTTCCTTCTCGAAACCCAGTTCCTGGGCCAGTCCGAACAAGCGCTTGGTGCGCGGATCTCTCTTATGAATACGATGGCCAAACCCGGGCATTCGCTTTTTTTCCTTTTGCAACTGTGCCAGCATGCGTGTCGCGGTTTCCTCAAGACTCCAATCGTTCTCCAGCATCGACTTCACCCATTCTTGTAGAACCTTCGCACCATCCTCAATGGCACCACCATGTACGTCACCGACGGCAAGCATGCCGGCGGCAACCGCGCTCGGCAGTGGGACGCCTGCTGAGGCAACGATCCGGGCCGCATGCGTCGAAGGAGGCGTAACTCCGTGGTCGATAGACGATGTTATCAGGGCATCAATCATCTTGGCTTCTTTCTTGTCGGGCATTCTGCTCTTCAGGAGAAGAAAAAAGACAGATGCGAAAGGAACTGCGCCGATCAAGTCTTCCTGTCGGTAGCCGCGGGTAACGATGTCATCGGGTTTAATATTGGATATGCCTGTCTTCCACATAACTACCCCCTCACTGACCTATCGTACAGCAGGTATTATTGCAGATGACAAAATCATCATGATTTGCCAAGGGCTTTCTTGACTAATTCGGGTATCTCGCTCAAGGTATCTGCGATGAGTGCTCCGTTCTCTTTTAAAGCAGCAATCTTACTCGTCGCCGTTCCCATACTGCCTTCGATTATTGCTCCGGCATGTCCTAGTCTCTTGCCTTGCGGTGCCGCCTTACCAGTAATATATGCAATTACCGGCTTTGACATTTGGTTTACAAACGGCGCGGCCAACTCTTCATACACCCCACCAATCTCACCGGCCATTATGACCGCATCGGTCTCTGTGTCTTCGTCAAACAACCTGAGGATTTCTTCAAAATTAGTCCCCAATATAGGGTCGCCCCCGAGTCCTATTGAGGTCGACTCCCCAAGACCCCCGAGATTCAGCGAATTGGCTATGTAGTATGTTACTGCGCCGCTACGCGCAACCGTCCCGATCCTGCCCGGCTGGAAAGCTATCTTGGGTAGCATACCGACCAGGCCCCGGCCCGGAGAGATTAATCCTGGAGTATTACCGCCGATGATCATCACGCCTTTCGATTTCGCCACATATCGTGCGTAGAGCATATCGTGCACGGGTATTCGTTCGGTTATGACGATAATACTCTGCACACCAGCATGAACCGCCTCGAGGATAGCATCCTTGGCAAATCGGGCCGGCACCCAGATGCTTGAAACAGTAGCATCAGGATGTCGAGAGAGACAATCCTTTACTGTGTCATACACAGGGATTCCCTCAACCTCTTGACCACCCTTACCCGGGGTTACGCCGCCAACGATCTCCGTACCATATTCGAGCATGAACCTGGTATGCAAGGAAGCGTTTGATCCGGTCATGCCTTGTACAATGGTCTTCGTACCCTTATCTATTATGATTGCCATGGCTACTCATCACGCTTGGGCCTGCGCGGCCCGTATCGTTTCCTTAATGACTTCTTCGATAGGCGTATCATAGGCATAGATCTTGATCTTGCTGAAAAGCTCGGGATGCTCTGCCTTGGCCCCCTGCAGAATCTTTCTTCCTTCTTCTTCCATGTTGCCCGCCATTCTCATGATCATGGGCTTATCGGGTCGATTATCGCTCACGTATTGAACGACTGCCTTTGCCCAGTCGTCACAACGAGATATACCACCAAACCGTGCGCCGAAAATCGCCTTGACACGGGGGTTATCCAGAAGAAGCCCGAGCATGGTGCGAAGCTTTTCCTGGGTTGGTGCACCACCAGAATCCATGAAATTTGCCGGCCGGCCACCATAATGCTGAATCAGGTCGATTGCCGCAATACCAAAGCCGGCACCTCCTGGGAACACACCAATGTCCCCGTCAAGGTCCACATAGGGAATACCAGCCCCTTTTGCCACATTTTCACGCTCGGTCAGTTCACCCACTTCATGCCGGGCGCTTATACCCAACTCGGTTAGCTCCGCATGCCTGAACATGGCATCTTCATCCAGATCAACCTTGGCATCCAGCGCATAAATTGCGCCATCTTTTGTGATGACCAAAGGGTTTATTTCAGCAATCTTGCAGTCATAATGGGTGAACAGGCTATAGAGCTTACTTATGACAGCTGAACCCTTGTTGAGCAGCGTACCCT
>DAOVAN010000003.1 GCA_030671005.1 Caldifarciminota bacterium | reverse complement strand
AGATTTCTGGGAAAGCCATCAAAGAGAATTTCCTGGTCTCTGTTTTCAATTAGAATGCTATCAATGATCTCGAACATAATGTCATCGGGCACCAGGTGACCTTTCTTTAGATATTGTTCAACCTTCCGTCCGACTGGACTGCTGAGTGACACTTCCTCACGTAATAGGTCGCCAGTGGAGATTCGTACAAGATTGTACTTACTGGCTAGTAGTTGTGCTTGAGTACCCTTGCCGACACCAGGGGGCCCCAGCAGTAGTATCCTCATCTCCGTCCCCGTATCTTGCCACGTTTCATGAAGCCCTCGTAGTGATACATCATCAGTTGCGATTCGACCTGCTGCAATGTGTCTAAGGCAACACCCACGATAATGAGCAGGGTTGTCCCACCGAAGTAGAACGGCACATTGAGGAAGTTGATCAAATACCATGGCACGAGTGCGATGGATCCTAGGAAAAGTGCTCCGGGTAGGGTGATTCGAGATAAGACAGTATCTATGTAGTCGGCCGTTCTAGAGCCCGGTCTTATGCCGGGAATGAAGCCTCCGTATCGTTTCATGTTGTCGGCCAGTTCTACGGGGTTGAACACCACCGAGGTGTAGAAATATGTGAAAAAGACGATCAGTGAAAAGAATATGATGTCATAGAGAAAAAAGCCAGGTCTGAAGGCTTCGGTGAGACCTCTAAACGCTGGCACATAGGCTGCAATTGTACCCGGAAAGACAACTAAGGCCTGGGCAAAGATGATGGGTATCACGCCTGCCGTGTTTACCCTTAATGGAAGGAATGTCGATTGCCCTCCGTACATTCTGCGACCGACGATGCGTTTTGGGTATTGCACAGGAATCCGGCGTTGTGCTTGGGTCATGACGACCACCGCGGCGACTATGAAAATCATTATTACAACCACGAGAATAAGGTTAATGATTGATAGCCCCTCGGTCATAACGAGCTGTACGGTGCGTAAGAAATACCCCGGGTATTCTTCTAGGCAGCCGATGAAGATGAGGAACGAGATACCATTGCCAATTCCCTTCTCGGTGATCTGTTCTCCAATCCACATCGCGAAGACGGCGCCGCAGGTCAGGGTTAACAGTGCGGGAAGCCTGAATGCCCAGCCTGGATTAAAAACGATTGGCATGACACCAGTAGGGCCGCTGAACTTCTGGGTCTCCAAGAATATCGCGATGCTGATTGCTTGGAAAGCCGCCAGACCAACCGTGAGATACCTCGTGTATTGTGTGATTTTTCTTCTGCCTGCCTGGTCACGTTGTAGTTTCTCAATCTGTGGGAAGACAGATCCCATTAATTGAAAAATGATCGATGCCGAGATATAGGGCATGACCCCCAAGAAGAGTATCGCCGCACGTGAAAGGGCACCGCCCACAAATATGTCGTACATGCCAAATATTGAACCTTGTTGCTTCAATTGCTGCATCAACATACCCAATGCCTGTGCATTTATACCGGGCAGTGGTATGTGGGCTCCCAGACGATATACGGCTACTGCAAAGAGTGTGAACAGCAACTTTTTCTTCAGTTCCGGGACTTTGAATATATTACCAAATGTCGAAATCATGCTATTTGCTCGACCTTGCCTTTTGCCTTTAGAATCTTTTCTCGGGCTGATTTAGAAAACTTGTGGGCCTTCACGGTCAAGGGGACAGCGATTTCACCGTTGCCTAGTATCTTCAGTCGATGTTTTCCTTTGATAATTCCTTTCTCTTTCAGAAGATCGGGTGTTACTTCAGTATTAGGCTCAAACTTACTCAGGATTTCGACATTCACAATCTCGTAATCCA
Source organism: Caldifarciminota bacterium (assembly GCA_030671005.1). GTDB lineage: Bacteria > Hydrothermota > Tepidihabitantia > SM23-42 > SM23-42 > SM23-42. The sequence goes on along the minus strand of DAOVAN010000003.1, from coordinate 42,647 downwards.
CCCTGAAGATATTCGTGAAACCACGCTTGGGGATTCTTCTCACGAGAGGCATCTGTCCACCTTCGAATCCGAGCTTGGCGCGAAATCCAGACCGTTGTCGATGTCCTTTGTGGCCCCGCGTGGATGTCTTACCGTGTCCTGACCCCGGGCCGCGTCCGACGCGCTTTGGTCTTTTTGTAGCACCTTTTGCTGGTTTCAACTCACTCAGTTTCATGAGCGATCTCCTCAACCTCCACCATATAGGATACCTGATTTATCATCCCACGTACTGCCTCATTATCGGGAAATGTCCTTGTTTTTCCGATTTTTGTCAGACCCAAGGCTCTTAACGTGAGCTTGTGTTTCTTTTGTTTGTCAATCAGACTTTTCTTCAGTGTTACTTTCAGCTTTTTCATTCTTCTTCCTCATGAAGTATTCAACCGGTTTGTTGCGCATCTCGGCGACTTCGGCAATTGAACGGATTGATTTCAGCCCATTTATAGTGGCGCGTGCGAGATTCGTCGTGTTGTTCGAGCCGAGCGACTTGGTGAGGATATTCTTGATACCTGCTGCCTCGCAAACCGCGCGTACTGCGCTCGATGCGATGATACCAGTACCAGTAAGGGCTGGTTTCAGAACTACCCTGCAGGCACAGAATCTGCCGATTACTGGATGTAGGATTGTACCTCCTGTGACATCAACCTTCATCATCTTTTTCTTGGCACCCTCGGTGGCTTTCCTTATCGCGGGAGCCACTTCTGACGACTTCGCGTGACCGACGCCAACGTTGCCCGTTCCATCACCCACCACAACACATGCATATAGCTTTAGTCTCTTACCTCCCTTTACTACTTTTGAGACTCTTTTTAATTCGATAAGTTTCTCAAAGAATGGGGTAGATTCTATCACCAAACCTCCTTCTAGAACTCCAGCCCAGCGGCACGGGCGCCTTCGGCTAAAGCCTTGACGCGACCGTGGTACCTGTATCCAGCGCGATCAAAGGCCACTCTCTTGATGCCTTTCTCAGCCGCAATTTTGCCAATCATCTTGCCTACCTCGGTCGCTATCTCGATCTTTTTCTTGTCCTTAGTATCCTTTAGGTTAGACGAGGAACATGCGAGCATCACTTTCTGTTTTGTATCGTCGATCACCTGAGCATAGATATAACGGTTGCTTCGAAAGACACATAGCCTCGGGCGGTCGGTCGTACCGATTAGTTTCTTTCTAATACTCTGCTGTCTTTTTTTTCTGCCACGTAATGCCAATTATTCCTCCTTATGCCTGTACAACCGCACGCTTACCAATTTTCTTTCTCAGAACTTCATCCGCGTAGCGAACTCCCTTGTGCTTATAGGGGTCGGGTTTTCTTGTCTTCTTAATTAGCGCCGCAATATCGCCTACTTTCTGTTTATCGATTCCCTTCAGGGTTATGTACGTCAAGTCTCCTTTTTCAGCACTCTTCACTACTTTCAATTCGCACTTCACATCTTGAGGTATGGCGACCGTTTTCGGTTTTGAGTAGCCGAGGAAGAGCTGTAAACCTGCGCCGCTCATCTGTGCGCGGTAGCCCGTTCCTTCGATTATCAGAGTCTTCTGGAATCCTTCCATCACACCATCTATCATATTCTTGATCAACGATCTCATGGTACCTTGATGTGACGCAGCAGTTTTTGTGTTTTCGAGAGCCTTGATAAATACCTTGTCCTCTTCCACTACTGCCTTAACCTTGGAACTCATTTTCAGTTCGAGATTGCCGAGCGGTCCTCCAACTTTAACAAACGAATTCACGACTGAGAGCTTGACCTGTTTTGGAATAATAATTGGTCGAAAGCGATTCTTGGACATTTTGATCTCTCCGTTAATAGACGAAGGTGATGACTTCGCCTCCTACGCCTTTGCGTCGTGCCTCACGGTCGCTGAGTACACCCACCGGCGTTGTGAGTATGGCAGTGCCTAGGCCTCCTAACACTCGTGGGATCTCGCTCTTCGAGACATAAACGCGGCGCGAACACTTTGATATCCGCTCGAGGTTTCTGATTACAGATTCACCATTCTTCGCGTACTTCAACATGATTGTGATTTTTCTTTTTTTCGAATCAAGCGTAAAGTTGTTGATATAGCCCTCCTCGAGAATGACCCGTAAAACCTCGGTCTTGAGCCGGGAGTAGGGAACGGTGACCTCTTGTTTCTGACCTCGACAGCCGTTTCTAATGATCGTCAGCATATCAGCAATTGGGTCCATCAAACCTCCTGCAAGTTTCGATAAATAGACTTTTTATTTTTACCATAGACTAGCATTATACCCAAATCACACGAAAAGTCAATAGGTAATATACACAATTACGTCGTTATTGACAGCGTACCTCAAAAGTGTACATTATGAACATGAAGAGGCCGTTCCGAGAAGGCTTCACGGCCATATCACTCGTGATTTCGATGATTATCATCGCGGTGATCGCTTTCTTTGCGATTTATTATTATCGCGGCCAAGAAAGCTCTGGCCCTGGGAACATGACATCGCCCATTGAACGGGCAAGGAGTGTCGAGTGCTTAGCGCAAGTGAGAAAGATCGAAATAGAGGTGCGCCTGTGCTACATAAGAGAAGGCATCTATCCTGCGCACCTGCCCGGTTTGAACGGCCTGGCCGAGAGCGATCTTTACTGCCCGGTAACGAATAGCCAGTATCTTTACGACCCTGAGACAGGTCGCGTTTCCTGTCCCGACCACATAAGATAGGATTACCTCATAAATAGGCACGAAGCGAGCGGCAGAGGACTAGCACATCGGGTATTGACATATGAAGATATCTACATATAATCATATATGGCAATTCAAATGACCGGAAAAAAAGCCAGGGCATTCAACGCACTTGCTCATCCGTTGCGCCTCAAAATCCTGGAGAAATTGCGTGTTGGCCCGTGTTGTGTTTGCAAGATCATTCCCTATGTTGGTGGCGAGCAATCAAATGTTTCTCATCATTTGGCGATATTACGCAACGCCGGTATCGTGCGCAGTGAAAAACGAGGCCAGGAAGTCTGGTATGCGGTCGCTGACTCGAGGATCATCAAACTCATTGACCTGATGGAAATTTGCATTCTGGAGAATTTGAAGAAGAGTCGCGATATGTTTGATTCATTAATGAAGAGTATGCAATGAAGGATCGAACCAGACTGTTATTATTCATTGTTGCCTTCCTGATCGTCTATTTTGTACCTTTCACAGGGATAAGAATGCAGGGAGCAATTCTTGAGGCATTCCTGATGCTTCAAGAATATGCGCGCGAACATGTTCTTTTTTGTCTGATCCCCGCGTTTTTTATCGCCGGTGCCATCTGTATCTTCATATCCAAGGAAGCGGTGATCAAATACTTTGGCGCTCGGGCAAACAAAATTCTCTCCTATGGTGTAGCATCAATCTCCGGCAGCATACTCGCCGTCTGTTCCTGTACGGTTTTGCCCATGTTTGCCGGGATCTATACGAGAGGCGCGGGCATTGGACCGGCTACGACGTTTCTCTATTCTGGACCAGCAATAAACGCCCTGGCAATTATTCTCACGGCACGGGTGCTCGGATACGAGCTCGGTATCGCACGCGCAGTTGGCGCGATAGCGTTCTCCATTATCATCGGTCTTTTGATGTCGCTCTTCTTTAGGGACAAACAAGGAACTGACGAGGAACTCATAGCCTCTGAATCACCTGCTGGCAAATCGCGCTCCCTCGGGCAAAATGGTTTGTATTTTCTTGTTCTTGTCCTGATACTGATTTTCGCAGCTTGGGCGAAACCAACCCAGGCAAATGGTTTGTGGAACACAATCTACGGTATTCACTGGTATCTGACCGCCGGGCTGCTCGTTGTTCTTTCCATGATGCTTCTTAGGTGGTTCAAGAAGAATGAAATCACAGATTGGGTACATTCAACGTGGATTTTTGCCAAACAAATCCTGCCCCTGCTCTTTGCCGGAGTTCTTATTGCGGGTTTCCTGCTCGGCCGGCCCAACACCGATGCCGGAATAATACCCTCAAGATTCGTCGCCATGTTGGTTGGAGGCAATTCTCTGTGGTCCAATTTTTTTGCATCGATTGCTGGTGCCTTCATGTATTTCGCAACGCTGACCGAAGTGCCGATACTTCAAGGACTTCTCGGCAGTGGTATGGGCAAGGGGCCAGCCCTGGCATTGCTACTTGCTGGTCCAGCAGTGAGTCTACCGAGTATTCTGGTCATTCACAGCATTATTGGTTTCAAGAGAACGTTTTGCTATATTGTGTTGGTCGTTATCATGTCCAGTTTTGCAGGTTGGGTGTTTGGTGCTTTATTCTGAAAGGAGTAGCATGGAGATTAGGATATTGGGGCCGGGTTGCCCCCGCTGCCAGGAGGTAGCAAAAAGGACGATCGATGTCCTGGCCGAAATGGACATCGCGGCTGATGTTCAGAAGGTCACCGACTTGAAGAGAATGATGGAATACAAAATAATGGCGACCCCAGGATTGGTCATTAATGGAAAAGTGGTTAGCTCAGGAAGGATGCCGAGCAAAGATGAAATCAGAAAATGGATTGAGGCTGAGAAAGCGTGATCAATGCCTCTGGTTGTTACAGGAGAACCGCGAATCTATAACCTAACGTAGCAGTATGAGCTTCACGGGCGGGGTAGAGCGGGCATCTTCTAGTTCCAAGAAGTAAATACCCTCTGGTAGTTTCCGTCCTGCATTGTCGGTCCCATCCCACGTTGCCGATAACCGATCAGCGATAACTGATGACCGCGGGAGAATGTTTTTCACCACACGACCCGTTGCATCAAAGATCTTCAGATGTATCGAACCGACCGCTTCGTTGGCGGTGAGATTAATGGTAAAATAGGTATTGCTGATATTAGGGTACACGGTGAGCCGTGTGATTTGCGATGTCGTTTTCGGGTATTCGGCGACTCCGGTTCCATACGGAATTGCCAGTAGTGCCAGGGCCGCGATTTCTGCTTTGGTTACTTCAGTGCAAAACGTGTGGTCATTGTAGCCGGCACCAATGGTGTCGCCCGGCGTGTGATAATAAGGATTCATTACCCAGAAGTCTTCGATGTTACACAATGCCAGATATCCTTGGTCCCAGAATGGCGCATGGTCTGAATATACCATGGTCGTAGTCAAACGCTTGTTGGTCCTGAGTGTAGTATAGGTATCGGCCGCTGCGATGAAAAAATCGGCAAATGGTCCACAGGAAGGATTCGAGGTTTTTGCAAAAACCTCAAGGCTTTCCGGCTGCACATCTGCGTAGGCAATCATGTCGCCGTTGAGTACTCCGAGAATGCTGTCACCCTGAGTGCGGGCGAGTTGCGCATAGTGCTCGCTGCCGTACAGTCCCCATTCTTCTCCTGAAAAAGCGATATACCTTATTGAATATTCGAACTGATAATCACGCATTACCCGTGCTGCTTCGATTACGGCAGCGGTACCGCTGGCATTGTCATCGGCACCGGGTGCGATATCGGGCACGGCATAGGAGGTGGCGTCAAAGTGACCGCATATTATTGTATATATAGAATCAGGGTATACTTCTCCACGCTTGATACCGATAACGTTCGGTGCATGACCTGCTACATGATACTGCATGAAGACTGAATCACATCCATAGGCAACGAATTTGTCAGAAATATAGCCAGCCGCTGCAAAACAGGAATCATGGGTGGAGTATCTCGTGACGTAGTCCTGCAGCCTCTGTACATAACTGAGAATGCTGTCGGCATCGACGCTGTCCACCATTTCTTGAACCATATAGTTGTAAAACACAGCGGGAAGTTGAGGACCATGAGCCGGTGGAGAGAGATCTTTCTTGCTTTGAAGCACCATGGGCGTGAACGGTAAGCGTTTAATCATGATCTTTTGTTTTATCAGTGATTCGAGCATACCAGCGTGTAATTTGAGCAGATAGTCGTCGCCATCGTGCATCAGGATATCGCCATAGATAGTTAAATCAAGTGCACGATCCACAGGCAATACAAGATAATAGTCACCCTCTTGTGGCTGTGTGTCCAGTATTCGATGACTGAATGGCTGGATTTTATCAAATTCAGCATCGGTAAGTAGCACAATCGCAGTATGTTCAAGTTCTGCGAGGGTCTTTAAACCCTGCTCTGAAAGTGGTATTAACCTTTCCTCATTAAGGTCAACACGTACCAGATACTCGTCAGCTACGGCAAAGACGAGCGTGACTAGTAAAATTGATGTCAATCTTTTTATCATTTTTTCACCTCATTTGTTTAGACAAGATTTGCGCGCAAAAGGTTACTCTCTTAGTTTAATCGCCTTGATTTCTTGAGCTAAATCTCTGGGTACGGAAAAGCCGACGATCGCGCAGCGGTCAAATTTCTTTGCGTCTATGACCTTTATTATTTCAACTTCGCATCGTTCTTTTCCTTCACGGTCCAGTCCCTTTGCTGTGTCACCCTTCTTGGGTCTTGGTAACATTTCATATGGAATGTAAATGATTGAATGATCCTTGGGCGTTTCGTCGACCACGAATATTGCCAGTCCTGGACATCTCGGGATGCAGACCAGACACCCGGTGCATTTATCATAGTCGATTTCTGGTAATTCGATTATCGAGCCGGGTATTGATATTGCCTCATTCGGGCACGCATCAACACATGGATCACATGGTATCTTTTCCGGACACTCGATGACCACATACGGCCCTTTCTTTCTGCGTTCTGTGGAAACCTCTGTATTCATACACCATATCATATACAAAAAAATAGTGTAGTCAACACGGCTCAAGATCGATCCTTGGTATGGGTATGATACAGTCAGGATGGTCAGATCGTATGGGTAGTCTGGTATTCTGGTAAGTACCAGAATACCAGACTAGTACCGAAATCAACCGGGTATTTAGATGCAGGGCAGCAAATAATCGACGACTTGGTATTTCTTGACTCCGGTACAATATTGAATAGAATAGATTATGAAAATAATTTGTCGTTGCGAGGACATTACCGAGCAAGAGATTGTTCAGAAAATTCATGAGGGCTATCATACCATTGATGACCTCAAAAGAATTCTCAGAGTGACCATGGGACTCTGTCAGGGCAAAGGGTGCCGTAGGCACATCGCCAAGATAATCTCCCGGGAACTCAATGTCCCAATTGAGAAAGTCGTGCAGCCGACATACCGACCGCCCATCAAACCTATTCCCATCAGTGCCACAGTCGACAAGAAGTAGCGAGTTAGCAACAAAACATTAAGAAAAAAGCGTGAATATTCTCGATTTAGACCGTAAGGATTACAAGGAAACATGGGATCTGCAGCGGGCCATTCATGAGAAGCGGGTGAATAACAGGGTACCCAATACTTTGGTCCTTGTGGAGCATAACCCGGTCATAACCATGGGCAAGAGCGGGCAACAGGATAATGTGCTCTTCCCGGTCCATTTTTTGAGGGAGAAAGGTGTTGACTTTTATCATATTGAACGCGGGGGTGATGCAACTTATCATGGTCCGGGGCAGCTCGTTGGTTATCCCATATTCAATGTCAGGGACGGACTCGCGGGCATCAAACCCTTCATCTCGAAGATTGAAGAAAGCATCATCGCGACCCTCGTCGATTTTGACATAAAGGCGGAGAAGAGAGAAAAGATGATCGGGGTGTGGACAGAGAAAGGTAAGATCTGCTCGGTCGGTGTCGCGGTGAAGAGATGGGTGAGTTTTCATGGCTTTGCGTTGAATGTTAATACCGACTTAGCCTATTTCGATCTTATCGTTCCCTGCGGCCTGAAAAATGTTGAAATGACGTCAATGCAGCAGATACTGGGTAGAGAAATCTCGATGGATGAGGTCAAGAAAAGCATCATCATAAAGTTCGGTAAGGTATTCAACCAGGATATCAGCAAGACATGTTCAGAAGAGATTATTTGAAAAAACCAGACTGGCTCAAAATCAAAATTCCCTCGGGAGATGAATACAAATCAATATACAAGATATTGAATAAACACAATCTCTCGACTGTATGCCAGGAAGCCCGTTGTCCAAATATCGGAGAGTGTTGGAACAAAAAGAGCGCTACAGTCATGATACTTGGTAAAGTCTGCACTCGTGCGTGCCGGTTCTGCGCAGTGGCGACCGGGAATCCGCAAGGGCTGTTAGACCCGGATGAACCGCAGCATGTTGCGCAAGTCGTGAAGACTTTGGGTCTACAATACGTTGTGATTACCTCGGTTGACCGCGATGATTTAGAGGATTTTGGTAGTCACCACTACGCGAATACGATAAAGGGAATTAAGAAGATAAATCCGAAGACAAGGGTTGAGGTACTCATCCCTGATTTTGAGGGCGGCCTCCATTACTTACAGAGAATAATCGATGCCAAGCCTTACGTGATTGGTCATAATGTGGAGACAGTAAGAAGATTAACTCCATATATCCGCGACCGAAGGTGTGGGTATGAGAAATCCCTGGATGTTCTGGAAAAATGTAAGGAATTGGACAAGAATATTCTGACAAAAAGCGGGTTTATGGTGGGCCTGGGTGAAGAGGAAAAGGAAATTACAGAAACCCTTCATGATTTGAAAAATGTCGGTGTGGATATTGTCACGATCGGCCAGTATCTACAGCCCACGAGGAAGCACCTTCCTGTTCAGAAATATTATGCGCCTGCTGAGTTTGACGAGTTGAGAAAAGTTGGGCAGGCTATTGGTATTAGGTACGTGATCAGTGGGCCTTTGGTCCGTTCATCGTATCACGCTGGCGAAATATTCGATTAGTGGGGTCAAATCCCCGATCTCGTGTTCCTTCCTATTTCAATAATGTAGCGGGACTTCGTTCCTCCAGAACTCAGCTAAACACTTTACAATTCCGTTTGATATAAAATCGGCTTTTGGTGCAGTTGTGATATGACGCGTGTTCTAAGGTACACATTGGAAACATGCCAGGTTGTGTAATATGCTGGCACCATGATGAGCTTGGAGCGAAAATCATGGAGTACATGTCAAATGTTTAGATTTGACCCCAATACTTGGTGTTGCTTGACTTGGCATTAATTTCGGCTAATATTTGCATGATGAAAGGGGAGAGCATGGTAGATATCCTGCATGAGTTGTTGAACAAGAATGAGAAGAAGATAATCCTTATTGTCATGGATGGCTTGGGTGATCTGCCTGCCCCTGAGAAGACGGCACTGGAAATCGCCAAGACACCAAACCTTGATAAGTTGGCGAAGAGGAGCAGTTTCGGACTCACCATCCCCATTTCATCAGGCATCACTCCGGGCAGTGGCCCGTCTCACCTCGCCCTGTTTGGCTACGATCCGATAAGGATTCAGATTGGACGCGGTGTTCTCGAAGCTCTGGGCATAGAGATGGACGTGGGAGAGCGTGACCTCGCGGCACGTGCCAATTTCGCGACAATAAGAAATGGTGTTATTGTTGACCGCCGGGCTGGTAGGATCTCGACAAAGGAATGTGCGAGACTGTGCAAGAAGCTCGGAGCTGCAATCAAGGAAATCCAACAAATACCAGTTGTAGTAATGCCGGCAAAAGAGCACAGATTCGTTGTGAAGTTCGTTGGTGCAGGACTTTCAGAACACCTCTCTGATGCTGATCCGCAGAAAGATAATCTCAAGCCGGTGTTCGCCGAAGCCAAGCAAGAAGAGGCCCGGAGAGCTGCCGAGGTCATCAATGCTTTCATCGAGAAGTCTACCGAGGTGCTACGGGATGAGAAGGATACCAACTACGTGCTTTTGAGAGGTTATGCCAGAAACCCAAATCTTCAACCAATGACAGAACGTTATGGGTTGAACGCCGCAGCGATCGCGACGTATCCGATGTATCGGGGTCTCGCCACCTTGGTTGGTATGAAAATATTGAAGACCGGCGAAACAGTAGTCGATGAGTTGAAGACACTCAAAGAGAATTTCATAAATTACAATTTCTTCTTCATGCATATCAAGGGTCCGGATAAAGCAGGTGAGGATGGCGATCAACCGCAGAAGGTGAAATCGGTAGAGGAATTTGATAAGATTCTGCCCACTATTGTCAGTCTGAAACCGGATGTTTTATGTATAACATCAGATCACTCAACACCTACAATACTACACTCACATTCGTGGCATCCTAATCCCCTGCTCTTGTATTCCCAGTACATTTTTCCAGAAAAGAAGCGCTTCACCGAGAGGAACTGCGCCGTGGGTACTCTCGGCAAGCTGCGATCGATGGATATCATGCCCTTGCTACTCGCCAATGCATTGAAACTAAAAAAATATGGAGCGTAAAATGAGCAAGATCAACAAAAAGGTACTTATATCAGTTGCCAACAAAGAAGGAATAGTCGAATTTGCAAAAGCATTGCAGGATTTGAAGTTCGAGATCATCGCGACCGGAGGCACTCAGAAATTGCTGGGTGATAATGGGGTAGAGGCAACCAAGATATCTGATTACACGGGTGGCTCGGAGAGCGAGCGCGTCAAGACCCTGAGCCAGCGTATCGCAAGCGAAATCCTTGAAACAGGGGAAATCGGACTGGTGGTCTGCAATCTCTATCCCTTTTTCGCGCAAAAGGCGAAGTCATTAGATGAGATGATTGAGTATATCGATATCGGTGGTGTGACGCTGCTCCGGGCTGGCGCTAAGAATTACAAACAGGTGTGTGTAGTATACGATCCTGAGCAGTACAAAGAGGTGGGTGACATTTTGAAACGGGACGTGGCGGATGAAGAATACAGGCTCGGATTGGCGAAAAAATCACTCGATTACATTGCCTGGTACGATGCGATTATTGCCGAGCATTTCACGCCGGACTTCGCATCCCGAAAATACTTCGCAGCCGCTGCAGAAAAATTCATACCCATGCGCTACGGAGAGAATCCGCATCAGAAGGCGGCATTCTATCTGAATCGGCTTCATGAAGATAGTTTCAGAATACACGGTGGTAAGGAGATATCATATAACAATATTCTTGACGCTGATGTCGCTTTTGGCGCGGCGAATGAATTCACCGATGATATTTCCTGCGCGGTCATAAAACATCAGACACCATGCGGCGTTGCGGTTGGCAATACGCAACAGGAGGCATTCGAGCGTGCCTATATGGCTGATTCAATATCAGCATTCGGGGGTATAATTGGTCTGAACCGAAAGCTGGAGCCGGATGCGGCTGAGCTCATCATTAAGCATTTCTTTGAGGTAGTTATCGCTCCCGGCTACGAGAAACAAGCTCTTGAGATACTACGCAAGAAGAAGAACCTGCGGATTGTCGAAGTGGATCCGGAGCTCATAAAACCGGTGGTTTACCGGCCCGTCTTCGGGGGGATTCTCGTGCAGGAACGGGATCGAGCCGACCTTAAGGATTGGGAGGTCGTGACGAAAAGACCTCCGGATGACTATGAAACCACAGCGCTGAAGTTTGCCTGGAAGGTAGTGAAGTGGGCGAAATCCAATTCCGTGGTCTTTGCGATCAAGGGCAGAACAGTAGGCATCGGTGCTGGGCAAACATCACGAGTAGGGGCAGTCGAAATAGCGCTCCGGCAATCGGTTAGCCGGAGTGCGGGTATTGTAATGGCTTCGGATGCATTCTTTCCTTTCAGGGATGGTATTGATACTGCAGCCAAGGGTGGTGTGACCGCAGTGATACAGCCTGGGGGCTCGAAGCGCGATCAGGAAGTCATCGATGCATGTGATGAGCACGACATCGCTATGGTATTCACGCACCTGCGCCATTTCCGGCACTGAACCATTGTTGTTGCTGGTTTATGTGAGTATACTACAGTATTAACCAAAGGCCTGCGTCAAAAAACCATTCATCGTGGTCGTTACCTGATATGTGGCCTTCATTATACCTATACACTTTACCCACGTCAGTTTTTATGTAAAACCTCTTTTTGAAGGTGTAGTCGACACCACATTTTATCTCGAATATCTTTTCAACTATGCCGGACGGAAATGGTGGATTCACTGGACCGCCTTCTTCTTCATAGGGTACATAGATGCTTCCTTCTCCCTTTCTGATGTAGTCAATAGCCAGGCGAGGTCGCACACCGTACTTGTTTTCGTAACGGAGTGAAAAGGATAGTTCGTCGACATCATTCCCCAGAGGGAAACCGAGGCAGCGCCCACTCCGTTCATACACATTGGCTGCCACATCATGGGTATACACCCATTTATCGACGGATGTGTAGTTTACCTTGGCGATCAATGAATGTAGGATCAAGGATTTCAAACCCACCTGATATGCGAGTTTGTGCGGATGGGAGTTGTTGGGGTCGTCTTCGTACATGTAGTCGTCGATGAGCAGTTCAGCGTAGAGGATCGAATTGAACATGCGCAATTGCAAATCTATTGACCACATTATGTTGTCGTCACGGTCACCGCCCCACTGGGCGAGGTAGTACGGTAAGAAGAAATTCAAGTACATCGGCTCGAGTGATCCGCTGAAGAGAATTGCTTCTGAAAATCCGATTTTCAGAAAACGTTCCAGATTCAGGCCGAGACGATGCACGGACAAGAACCGGGACTCGGCGGCGTCTAGAACTGTGAAGATGCCGTGGAATTCATAGTAGCGCGCGGGTATTTGCATGAAGAAGCCATCGTATGCTTGCCGGTCAGGGGAAAAGAGAAGACTATGCATGTCGCCTGGCCCCAGCAGAACATCACGGCGACCGAAGTCGAACATTACCTTATCGAAATCGAGGCGCATGAGCCCTTCGTTTAGATAAACCTGAAAGTCGTTCCAGGGCGTCGGCCCGAGGCTGTCGATCTCATTGGCGCGGGTGAATCTCATACCATGTGCGTACTTGACGTGCTTTATGATTTTCCCGCCCAATCGCTCGTCGAAATATCCACCGTATAATTCAGGTTCATTCTGATAAACACCGGCTAAATGTACGAGATAAGAGAAATCCGGGTCCTTGACTAACAGGGGTGAAAAGTAGGAAATGGTTTTCTTATCGATATCGTTGAGAATAATGTCCGTGATCAGTATTTCATCCACCTGGCTGATGATCCATTCTGTATCATAAGGTTTCATGGAAGGCAGATCGAAGAGCCCTCGTAGTTGTAGATATTCAACCTCTTCCATGATGGGTGAATCCAATGGCATCGTGTAAGCGAGCAATATGAGTAACAACATGGTATCCTCCTTAGCTTAGCGCATGTCAAGAAACGTCGGTAATCTGCAGAAATTATAGCGAAAGTTGGCGATTTTGCAACAGTCAAGAAATCGCAAATGTTGTTTCGTTGTGACCCATGGACAAAAGGTATGCACGTTCTTTCCACGCATCAGAAGCCTCTTGCGAATGTCAGGTGCAATTTTCCATCGCGCCATGTTCCCCCTCTTGGCCAGGCGATGACAATTGAGGCATCAGCATAATTGGATCGAGCATCAAGACCAAGACCATATGCGTAGAACAACTCACCATCGAGACGCGCAATGTCGATGAGGGGAAAAACAGGCAGACGGTGATACTCGAGATTGAGCCATAAGGCACGCGCGATCAGGAATTCGTCTTCCAGGTAGCCTCTTAGATTTTTCACGCCACCGACCCGTATGTAATCGAAAAATTCTAAGGAGTCGGTTTGTACGCGATGGTAATGCAGGCTGGCCAAAAACTTGTAGATCATCAACTCACCGTCATACTCTACTCGCAAGCGATCGTCATCCCGGAAAAGGTAATCGAGGTGTAGGGTTTGTAGGTTAGACCAGTTCGTCGATTGGTAGTCAAAGCCCATTCCGATGCCCAGCAGATTGTCCGAACTCTGATAGGTTACCGTATCGTTTTCGTAATAATTGACGTATTCGATTCCCGAAAGCAGGGTAATATTGAAGAGTTCGCCGACCGGTGCGAAGAACCGGATATGCCCTTCAATCAGTCTCGCGGTATCATAAGTCCAAATAGCGAAATCGGCATCGAGCATTGCTGGTGCGATGAGGACAGGTTCGCGAAACTGGAGAGAGAAGAGTCTCTGGTACTCGTAGTTGAAATTCAGTTGACGAAGCGTGCCCAAGAGGTTGAACGACGAGAAGGATGCCCCAAATTCGATTTCCGTGCCGCTCAGTGATCCAAATACGGATAGAATATCGCTCTCCTTCTCGATTAAAGAAAAAAGCAAATAGTACTTGCCGTCTCGATCTACGACTCGCTCACCGATGCGCTCGAAGGCATTCGTGCTCATCAATCTTTTCTTGGCAAACGCGAGTGTCTTTGAGGAGAAGTGTTCACCCCGCTTGAAGCTAGCTATTCTCCTCGCGGCATTGACGTCGGTATTGCCATCTGATCTGAGCAGTAGCTCTTCAATGATGACTCTTTGTCCCTCTTCGATGGTCAGGAGTAGCCTGGCTGGTCTGTCATCATCATATTGGAACTCCGGCAATATTGTGCAGAAGGGGAATCCAGCGTTGTTGTATTCATCCAAGATATCCGCTATTAGCCGTTCGGCTGCCTTCTGATCGCTGATGCTTGCTATATCACCCAGCAGGTATTTCGAGGAAAAAAAAACGTTACCTGTGATTTCAACTGTCAATTCTTGATTAGACAGCAGAAGTATCGAGAAGATTATGTTGTTCAACAAAATGGCACTACACGCAAATCAACATTGAAAAAGAAAGGGACGCCACTTTATATTTGGTGTGCCGAATTCGGTGAGCACAAAAGTAAAATAATTTGGCCTTCTTGGCTTCTTCGATAGATGCATATCCGCTTGCCTCAGACTCTGATTCCCTTTCTTGTTGTTGCACTCATGGCAGGCACAAACAAGGTTTTCCCATGATTCATCGCCGCCTAGTGCTTTGGACAAGATGTGGTCTGCAGTCATCAGACCCGTTCTCTTGCCACAGTACTGACACTGATGATTATCTCTTTTGATGATGTTCTTCTTGGTGAGAGAGATTTCTTTCCGCTTTATGTGCACGTAGTATCTCAATCTGATTACTGACGGTACACGGTAGGTCAAGGTGACGGCATGCAAGACCCTTCCATCTTCCTTTTCTATCATATCCACCTTGCCTAGTATCAGCAGGGCGATTGCTCTTTTGACTTTGAGGATCGTAAGGGGTTCGTAGTTCTGGTTTAGCAGTAGTACGGGTAGCTGCAGCATCAGTAATTCAGTTGAATAGGTGCGACCTTGTCGACCTTGAACCTACGGCTGTATGTGAAGACACCAAAGATGCTCGATGAATCTTCGTATTCGACGCAGATTCGAAAGGAATCGGACTTGGAATGATCTATCCAAATGTTTTCTGGTATGAGCATAACATTCATTTCTGTGGCGGCTCTTATCAACTCTTCCCGTATCATTTCATCATTCTGGACTGGACCGATGCGTACTATGGTCTCGACCTTTCCACTTATTGAACCATGGCTGAAGTGAAGGCGAGCGACTTGATATCCGGTATAACCAATGACCATGAGTATGATGATCAGGAATATGGCACCGAAGCCAGAGATTCCTCTGTTCATTGGGACCCGCCTTTACAATAGAACCACTTGTCTTCCTCGAGTTCATCGATGAAGTTGCTGAGACGCTTGATCTCATTGGTACAATACTGGGAGCATTGAGCATCAGGTTTTGCCTTCGTATAATATGAAATACCGGATCTCATATAGCTCAAGGCGTTGTTTAATATGTTGCAATTCTTTGTGCTTTTGTTTTTGACCCATTGATTACGTCCAATAAGACCCCTGCGACCATAGATATCGCCCAATAGCAGGTAGGCGTAGAGGTTGTTAGGTTCGATTTTTAGAGCTTCCTTGGCGAGCGTTTCGGCAGCACTATATTTACCCCGGGCGATATTCAAATCAACAAGATAGTAAAGGGGCAGTGCTTTTTCCGGTGCCAAGCGGCGGGCGGTCTGGAATTCCTGATCTGCTGCTTGATACTTTTTTTGCCGATGATACGCTTCACCCAATTTTATGTGATAGTAGTAGTTGTCGGGTTTGTTCTCAATTAGCTTTGTGTACTCTTTGGCTGCTTCATCATATCGCTTCAGCTGGAGCAACGTTTCGGCAAGTTTCTCAACGACTTCCATGTTGTCGGGTTTCTTGGTGACAATGTCCTTTAGATATGATACGGCCCGGTCAGGTTGATTCATTTGAATATATACGTCGGCAATTGCATACTGAGTACTCAGGTTTTCAGGTTCATATGTGAGACTCTTGTCATAATAATCGATGGACTTGGTGTATTGCCCCAGTTCTTTGTAGACATATCCGAGGCCGTTGAGTAGGTTTACATTGGTTGAATTGACGCTAAGACCACTCTCGTACTCGGTCATTGCTTCACCGAAGCGTTTCAATTCAGCGTATAAAGCACCGAGACCCTCGTATGCACGGGGGTCTTTTGGATCGACGTTCTTTGCTTCGTTATAAGAAGCTTCAGCAGAAACTATGTCCATCTTAGCACGGTATGCCTTAGCTTTGGCAATGTACGCAGCGTAGAAACCTGGCGTCGTCTCTATCGCCTTGTTGAAATATTTTATTGCTTCGTCATAGTTACCCTGTTTGTAGTATTCAAAGCCAATAGAATAATATTGCTGTGCTTCTTCTTGATTCTCAGCACTTGTTTTTTGGGTATCCGGTTCCTTGACCGTTTGACTTGGCGCACAACATAAGAATAGGCTCGTTGTGACAAGTATCACAAGACCGACACCTATAATCGCTCTTTTCATCTTTGCCTCCATTTCGCTTATTTTCATTATGGAGCCGACGGGATTCGAACCCGTGACCTCTTGACTGCCAGTCAAGCGCTCTCCCAACTGGGCTACGGCCCCGGATATTAGTCACTTAATCTAAACTTAATTTAAAGAAATTATATTGCAAAAGTACTCCAAAGTCAAGGAAAATACGTGATACGGGATTCCCCTCATCTCGGAGAGATTCGGGACACTGAATTTTACAACCAAATCAGTGATTTGAGCAAAATTCGTGCGGGATATCGGAGCGTAGCGGAGACCCCGCACCTTTGTTTGAGGGCTTCTTTGGATACCTCGAAATGCATTGTGTACACCGCGTAAAACGGTGTACGGTTGAGGTTTCAGTGTCAGAAAAGGTGCGGGGTGAGATAGAGCAGGAGTTACAGAGTCGAAGGGTCGAAAAGTCGAAGAGTTTCATCCGAACCCTTACTTCACAGTTTTTTGGGTTATGGGAACTGAATCACGCATGCCGTACGAAGATATCATAGGGTTGAAGTTTTGGCGTCAGAAAAGGTGCGGGGTGAGATAGAGCAGGAGTTACAGAGTCGAAGAGTCAAAAGTCCCAGGGTCTAAGAGTGCGACACGAGGTGTGGGGTGTGAAGGGAAGGGGCATTCCAATGCCCCTTCCGTGATATGTTATTCTTCGTCCTCGGGTAATTCCTCACCCGGCTGTAAAACAATGTAGGGTAGACACCAGGCACGTGAATAATATGTGGCATTATCGGCAGCAAACAGAGTCTGCCAGCCCAGGACATCGACCGCGCTGTGTCTGACTGCAGGTGTGACAATGATGCTGTCATGAGCGATAATCCAGGTGCGGGTGAAGGTGTTCATGTCTTCGCGGTAAAACGGCTGCCGGATATGATGCCCGAACCCTGGTCGGTGTCCTGTGCCATGATGCAGGAACGCCCACGTGGAATCGTCTTGGGCACTACATGTGACAGTCACCTCAACCGTGTCGCTGGGATAGAATATGGGTAGTTCATTTCTCTCGAAATAGGTGTCCGTACTATTCACGATGAATTCGTAATTCCGGCTTGCAACGAGCGCACTAATTTCGCTAATGGTCACGGGATGATCGGTATTTTCAGTGTAAATATCAGCTACGGTGAGGCTTGCGATGCGCCAGCGTCCATTTTCGTTCTTCCACAGTTTGACCCTGCGAATTGCGCTGTCGGCGATGGCGCGCTGGTAAACCGGTCCCATGGGATCATTATTGACGAAGAAACCATAGCCCGGGTGTGCGCCATGAAAATAGGCACGTATCGTCACATCGGCGCTGTCACCGATTACAACTATGTCGTATTCACGGATCACGGGTCTTTCGATCCACCGTACCCACCTGACATAAGGTATGGTATCGACCAGGTCAAGCGTATTCGTGCCGCCTCTGGGGACATTTGTGCTATCATCGTGACTGTGAAGGGCGCCATTTGCGACATACCATGAAGACTCGAGGAGATCCTGAATCGACGCCTCGTCCTCGTCCTTTGTACAACTCACCATGAATGCCAGGATCAACGGCATGAGTAATAGTAGGCCTGCGTACTTCATTGTTCCTCCTTTTACAGAATTTGACGCAGTGGGTTAGTGGGAAGGTTTAATTCTAATGTACTAGCTCTTCTTCGACAGCCTTGCGGCAAGGATACTGAGCTCAAAGAGTATTAATAGGGGCACAGATAACAACAGCAATGTAAAAAAATCACCCGTGGGGGTGACGACCGCACATAGCACAAGGATGGCGACAATCGCTTCAGCCCTGTGGCGCCTGACTGTATCGACATCCAGGATGCCCAGTCGCATCAGAAAGAAAATGAGAAGCGGTAGTTGGAACAGCAAGCCGCTTCCTAAGAGACACCAGAGGAAAAAGTTTATGTACTTTCCGATATTCATAAGGGGTTGAATGGCCTCGCTGCCGAAAGAGAGCAGGAATTTGAGGCCAAAGGGTATGAGTATGTAATAGCCGAATGAGATACCAACGGCGAAAAGTACTAGTCCTGAACCTATGTAGCTCAATGAGATTTTTCTTTCGCTCTTGGTCAATCCGGGTCCGATAAACGTCCAGGTTTGATAAAGCAAGAAGGGAAAGGAAATGACCACGCCCAAGAACAGAGCCACCTTGATCTGAGTAATGAAAGCTTCTGCGGGTGCGAAGAAGTATGTGGTTCCCAAGGATGCCCTCTGGATTATGATGCTCAAGAACTTCTTGGCAAAGAAGAAGCCAACAATTGCGAATATTCCGACGCCGGCAACAGAATATAGTATTCTCTTCCTGAGTTCCTCCAGGTGGTCGATGAATGTTGTCCGTTTTTCGCTCATTAATGCCGAAGCCCCAGAGAGGTATGTGCTCTAATCACGGTGTTCCACGGGCAGTGCATATATCGTGCCCTCGGTTATTGCGAGTATGTTATCTTCGACAACAAAGACGTAGTCGTACTTGATACGTGGTAGATTGTATATCACTCTGTACTGCATGGTTGAGGGATCGTAATAATAGATGCCCGAGTAGGTGGCGCAATACACCACCTCATCACCGGCGTCAACATCGTAGATATTGAAATATGGCAGTAGTGTCCAGCTGGTGTCAGCATCGAGCGTATCAGAGCCGGCGGGCCGGTATTGGATTATTTGGTTGTTTGTGCCCAGTGCGTATATCCCAGCATGCATGCCCACGATTTTCTTGATCCCGAAATTGAGCACGGTTGACCATTCGGCGTTGCTTTTTTCGAATTTGTATAATGCGAATTCCCCGCCAAAGTACACAGCTTCTTCAGTAGGGTAGATAGAATATACAGCGTATCGATCCGGACCGAATTGCAGCACATCGTTGCTACCCTTGAATATTCTGAACGATCCAGAACGCGTTCCGATGTACATGCTGATGTCGTCCGTGCCCAGTGACAAAATATCGGTACGCATATCACTAAAGGGAAATTCGAGCACCCCAGTTGTCCTCATGACTTGGTTACGTGTTGCGAGAAATAGATCGCTATTAAATACAACGAAGTCGGTTGCCATGTCGTCCAGGCGGAGATATTGCCAGTTTTTGGCGTCCCGTATGAAATACGAAAGTCCTGACGTGGAGAGGAAATATATCGTCTCGCCGTCTTTTCTTATCCTCTTGATAAATCCATCCAGTGGTCCGTGTACAATACGTTGACTCTGCCATGAAATTGTGTGGTATCTTAGAATACCATAATGGTCAGTGCCTACATAGAGATACATGCCATCATCGTATAGCGCCGTTATGGGATATTGTTGAAAGGGTAGTTGTGACATATTAGCATCATCATAATAGTAGTATGGATTCAAGAATGGATGTTTACGGATGTCAGTTGCCGTCGTTCTCTTATACCAATAGAGATCTTTGGGGAAGGTGTTGACTCTGGATATTGCACCCGTTGTTTTATTGATGGCATACTTTTCAGTCGTCACTGTAGTCTCGACATACAGATTGCTGGCGTCGATGGCAAATCTGTATACCCGGAAAGTGATAGGATGCTTGCGCAGGGTGTAGGTCGTTGTCGTGAAGCGGATGATGGTGTCGCGGCAGACTATCCAGAGGTCGTTGGTGTAACGATCATAACCCACCAGACGCGGCTCGCAATTAAAATATACTGACTTTTCGAAAGTAAAATTCTGCTTATTTATGAACAAAAGGTAGTTGTCACTGATCGCGTAGACATGCAGATTAGAGGCGGCGATTGATTTCACGGTGCCGAGGGGTGGGATTATTGTGTAATGGTCCCATACTGCGTTTTGTGGATAGATGGTAGTGTGTACCAAAAAACAAAGTAAAAAACTTATCATCACATTCTAATCTGCAAATTCTCTCCTTAAGAGATAATTCATCGCTCCTGGCGTCTGGTCGATTAGGTCGTTGGCAGTCAGGGCATATTCGTTACTCTCCTCCATCGCGAGGTCAGCACATAAGCCGTGTAGGAAAACAGCTGTGACGGCGGCATGGAGTGGTGATTTCCCCTGTCCCAAGAAACCGGCGATCATTCCGACCAAGACATCTCCAGAACCGGCCGAAGCGAGGCCCGAATTACCAGTCGGATTCACATACGTCTTGCCGTCGGGATCGGCGATCACGGTAGGAGCTCCCTTGAGTACCAGAATGCATTTGAACTTCCGGGCACACTCTATTGCCAGGTCAATTCTTCTTCGGTTGATCGCGCGGGGTGTCATATTGATCAACCTGGCCAATTCACCAGGATGCGGGGTCAGTATGAATGGGACCCTGATTTTCTTCAGTAGACTGGAGTCTTGCGCGACGATATTGATTGCATCGGCATCAATGATCAAGGGTACTCCTATTTTAGGCAAGATATCATGGATGAATTCAGCGGTTTCAGGATGTGTCGTTATACCCGGCCCGATTACGATTGCTTCACTGCCTTTCAGAAAAGGTTGTAAGTTCTCTATCGCCTTTGGACTGATGGTTTCTGCCGGAGTCTGTTCCAGAGGTATCTTGACGACTTCCAGCAGCTTTGCTTCGAGGGCATCTATGATGCCTCGGGGCGCGGCCAGGCGGACAAGCCCGGCACCCACCTTGAGCGCCGCGTGAGCAGCCATTGCCGCAGCGCCAGAAAAACCGCGTGCGCCTGCTACGATGAGAACCTGACCAAATGTCCCCTTGTTACCGTCGGGCGGTCGATAGGGAATGAGTGAAAGAATGTCATCGTATTCGGTTACCTGGGGAAAATCATTGTTGATGAGCTCGTAGGGGACACCTATGTCGATGGTGTACAGGTCTCCACAAAAGGCCCGGCCCGGATACAGATAGTTTCCTCTCTTTGGCAGACACATGGTAGCGGTCGCGTCGGCAATGACGCATGTCTTCTGGAATTGCCCGTCATCGCCGTTGATACCGGAAGGGATATCAATTGATAGAATGAATGCTTCGGCGCTGTTCATTAGTTCGATCGCTCCGTAGTAGATTCCTTTGGGTGTGCCTTGGAAACCAGTGCCAAATATCGCATCGATGATGACGTTCGGAGCGAATGTCCGGTATACGTTCTTCAGGATATTGATGTTTGTGGCATGCCTTATGTCGTAGTCTGCCTTCTTGGCGATCTTGTAATTGAGGAGCGCGTCGCCTTTCAAATCACTTTCGTTGCCAAGCAGTGCGATTTTCACTTCTGCACCACGGTTGTGCAGATGCCGAGCGACAACCAACCCGTCGCCGCCGTTGTTGCCCTTGCCGCAGATGATCAATGCCTTGATGTCCTCTAGCCCAAAATAATTCTCCAGCACGTCGACACAACCCCGGCCTGCGTTCTCCATGAGGACAGTACCAGGAATGCCTAATTTGCTGATCGTCCAGGCATCGATTTTAGCCATCTCGGCATTACTGACTACTCTCACAGTACAATTCTACGGAAAAGGGGGTGAAAGTCAATAGCTCCACCTTTCCTTACTGGGGTCAGGTCTCTACTTTGAACATAACCAGGTACCTCAGGGAATCATAAAATCCTGGATTGTTACTTACGTAACAACTAGTGTTATGTTCAAAGTAGAGACCTGACCCCAGGTGCGCATGGCTTGACTCAGCTCCTATAATCTGTATAATCGTCAAAGGAGCTGACTATGATTTTTTTCTTAATTGGCCAGAGTTCAGGACAGGGAAATCCGATCATGGGTTTGCTGCCCTTGATTCTTATTTTCGTCGTTTTCTATTTTCTCTTGATTCTACCGCAGCAGAGGAAACAGAAAAAACATCAGCAATTGGTTGCAGATTTACAGAAAGGCGATCGTGTTGTGACCTCATCTGGCATCCATGGCACGATAACCAATATCAAAGATCACACCATTACTCTTTTGATCGCAGATGGTGTGAAGATTGAATTAGAAAAAGGGCACATCACAAATAAATTGAACCCCAGCGGTAGTTGAGGTAAAAGGGTTTGTAGTCCTAGTTTAATAACACGGAGTAGAAATTGTCAACTGCAGTTTTGAAATACCCGGCGTCAAACTTGAGAAAAAAAACTGCACCCGTGGAGAAAATTGGCGAGGAGATTTTCCAACTGATCGACAAATTGATAGAAATCATGCTCCAGGAAGATGGGGTTGGCCTCGCGGCGAATCAGATTGGTTCAGAGTATAGGATATTCGTTATGAATGCAGCCCCGAGCGAAGAACAGCCAGAGCCCGTGGCTTTCATAAACCCGGTTGTGCTTAATAAGGAAGGCGAAGTAGTAGATGAGGAAGGATGCTTGAGTTTTCCTGAGCTCTATTTGAGAATCGCCCGACCGGAGAAGGTCCGTGTCTATGCAAAGAGTTTGTACAATGAGGGTTTTGTCCTTGACCTAACCGGGATTCTGGCTCGGGCGGCGATGCATGAATTGGATCACTTGGATGGTGTTCTGTTTATTGATCACGCAGCGGATACGGAAAAAGAGAAAGTAGAGAAGTACGTGGAAGATATTGCAGAAAAGGCACAGGATTCGCAACGCTTGATGAAGATATTGCTTTTCGGCAGCACTGACTTCTCATTACCAATAGCACAGTGTGTCCACGAGGGGTTTGAGATCTTAGGTGTCGTCATATCAAAACCGAGACCCAGAGGCAGGGGACTGCGAACGTCTCTACCGAGAGTAGCACAGTGGGCAAAGAACGCGGGATTGAATGTGTATATGCCTGATGACCCGAATAGTGATGATTTCATCAAGACGTTGTCGCAGATGGAGCCTGACATATTTGTGCTTTCTGCTTATGGGCATATTCTCAGTAGACGATTGCTCCAGGTCGCCCGGTCCGGCGGAATCAATATTCATCCATCATTGTTACCGCGCTATCGGGGTGCGGCGCCTATTCAAAGAGCCATCATGGACGGAGAGGACAAGACCGGAATTACGATTTTCTTTATGGATGAAAAGATCGATCACGGCGACATGCTCGCCCAGCAGGAGATTCCGATCGAGAAGGATGACACTTTCGGTTCGCTGGCCGATAAACTTGCGAACCTCGGTGCTGGTATGATCATCGCTGTACTACGCGCGGCCGAATCGGGTAATTGTCCAACGACGAAGCAGCAGAGTGCAAAAGCATCATATGCGCCGAAGTTGAAAAAGGAAGAGCTGGTCATCGATTGGCAGCGAGAGGCAGTGAAGATACACAATCAGATACGTGCCTTGTCTCCACGACCTGGCGCGAGAACGTGTTTTCGTAAGAAAGAGTTGATGATAACACGGGCAGAACTCGGGGATAGGAAATTGCCACCGGGATTGCTCGCGGTGGAAGACAAGAAATTGTATGTCGGTGCTGGCAACAGGTCGCTCGTGTTGCGTGAGGTCAAGCCAGAGGGCAGGAAAGTCATCTCGGCTCTTGATTTCATCAATGGCTACCGTATAGAGAAAGGAGAGGTGTTAAGATGACTGCGCGTGAGGCGGCAATTAGTGCACTGTGTGAAGTAGACGAGGGGAAAAACCTTAAGGACGCGCTGGCTGCGATCTACGAGAAGAATGAAATGAAGGATGAAGATCGGCAACTGGCTAATGAACTGGCATTTGGTACGTTGCGTCATCGTGAAGAGATAGATCAGATAGTCAGGGAGACTCTGACCGGTGATTTCTTTTCGCTCGATGCGACGCTGAAGAATGTGCTCAGAATTTCTGTATACCAGTATCTATTCTTTGACCGCATTCCCATTTATGCAATCGTCAACGAAGCGGTCAATTTTGGTCGGACCCTGAAGGAGAAGGGTTTGATAAATGCCGTGCTACGTGGTGTTATCCGAAATAAGCGTGTCCAGGTGCTACGTGAACCACGCGCATGGGTCTTTCGAAAGATCATGGATGCATATCAGGTAGAAGGTGAGAAGATCATCGAATGTTTCAAGATTCGCCCCACACCGTATATACGCATAAATCTTCTGAAAAACACCGTTGAGGAAGCAAGAGAGAAATTAAGAATGAGTGGCTTGGAATATAAGCAGGCAAATTGGTTTTCTGAATTCAAGTCGGTCGACCATCTGAGCTTGGTGATCAACAGTCCGCTGATGAAACAAGGGGATATCTCTATCCATGATGAAGCACAGGGTTTGGTATGCCATCTGGTGGACCCGAAGCCAGGAGAGAGGATAGTCGATCTGTGCTCGGCACCCGGTAGCAAGGCAACATACATGGCCGAGATGATGAAAAATGAAGGCATGGTCATTGCGGTAGACATCAGTAATGAACGACTCAAGTTAGTGGTGGACAACGCGGTTCGATTGGGCATTCGTGTCATAAGACCGGTTATCGCAGATGGGCGTTACTACAAACTCGAAGGTGTAGACAAAGTGCTGGTGGACGCGCCCTGTACGAATGCGGGTGTTATTGCCAAGAGACCCGAGGTGAAGGATCGTGTGAACAAAAAGGTGGTCACCAGGTTGGCCAAACTCCAGTATGATTTGCTGACGAACGCAGCCCATTACCTGCGCGTCGGTGGTTCGTTGATATACTCAACGTGTAGTATTCTGCCAGATGAGAATGAAGATGTCATTACCCTTTTTCTTAAAAGCAATCCGAATTTCGTAGTCGAGCCTGCAAATGATTTTACTCCACAGGGTGATGACTTTCTGAAAGTCCTGCCGTGCGATTATAACACGGATGGTGTTTTTGCAGCAAGGCTCAAGAAGACCGAATGAATCGTCGCTGATCAATCTGGTTTGGGTAAAGACAAGAGGCTCGTCCAATAGCATAGTCAGCATAAGAACATCACATCCCTATCAAAATTTGTAACGAACCCATGTAATCCCTGTAGTACAGTACTGGGTACACCAAAAACACTCGAAATTTAAAGACTTATACCATAAGAGCTGACAACTTTGGTACTTGACAAATATCAAATAATATGTAAAATGGGGTGAAATGGGGAACAATGGGGAACATTAGATTCCGGGGATTCTTCACTCATATCTTGGATGACCGAAAACGCCTGGCCGTACCGAGCCAATTCCGCAGCATTCTGAATCACGAGTCTGAAGGCCGGGTAATTCTTACACCTGGTTATGACCGGGAAGTAGCTGTATACCCGCTGAGAATTTGGGAAGAGATCGAGGACAAAGAAATGCTTTCTCTTTCCATGGATTATCTCAAGTCCCGTCGGTATCGACGACACTTCACGTTCGGCATAAAAGAGGATCGACTCGATGGACAAGGAAGAATCCTCATCCCAGATTTCCTACTCACTCATGCCCGCATTGCCAAAGAGGTCATTATCGTTGGCGAGATCAACTACATTGAATTATGGTCTCCTGAAAACTATGAGGCGTTTGGTAAGGAGGTCGAGAAATTCTATTTGGAGGATGCCGAGGGCATCGAAGGTTTGAGAAGGAGGAAAGATGAAAATACAAGCAGTTGAGGCTGTTAAGGATAAGAAGGTATCGTTTTTCTTACCCAGTGGTGAAATCGATGAGGAGGGGTTTTCCAAAATAGAGCAGAAGTTGAAGCAAATGATTGAAGATGGTGATTTCAACATAATCATAGACCTTTCACGGGTGAGTCACATTAACTACAAAGTTGTTGGTTGGCTTATTGAATACCAACAAAAATTCAAGAAGTACGGAGGTGATATAAAGCTTGTAAATGTATCACCGTACTTGTACGATATCCTGAGATTATACGGCTTTTACCCATTTGAGATCTACCCATCACGTAGAGCCGCACTGAAGAGCTTTGCCTAGTTGATGGCACGGCAGCAGGTTTTTCATCAACCTGTTCTGGTAGATGAAATTGTTACCTGGATTAACCTGAGGGACGATGGTGTGTACTGCGATTGCACAGTGGGCGGTGCCGGACACCTCCTCGTCATGTTGAAGCGCACGAGAACGGCCCGGTTCGTCGGTATTGATTGTGATCCGGAGGCAATCGCTTACAGCCGGCAGGTGACGGCTGATTACCGCAAGCGGTGTTTTCTCTTCGAAAATAACTTCATTAATCTAGATTTAATCCTTGACGGGCTAAAGGTCCACAGGGTTGATGGCTTGCTTTTTGATCTGGGTGTTTCATATCACCAACTCACGACGTCGGCCCGCGGTTTCAGTTTTGAGAGAAAGGGCGATTTACTGATGCGTATGTCACCGAACAGCCTCACCCTCGGCGAGAGGTTGCGTAGGGCGCAGAAGGAAGAGATTGTACGGATCCTCAGGGAATATGGTGACGTGCGCAATTACAGGAAGATTGGGCATAGGATTTTTGAGATGAGACGTACACTCAACACAACCCTGGAACTGAGAAAGGTGATTGAGGATTCTGTGCCGAGGCGGTTTCTGAAGAAGAACCTGCACAAGATCTTTCAGGCCTTGAGAATCTGGACGAATGATGAGCTGGTGAATCTGGGGCAGGGCTTGCTTGTTGCATATCGAAGGCTCAAGGACGGGGGCAGAATGCTGGTGATATCATATCATTCGGGCGAGGATAGGATCGTGAAGTACTTCTTCCGCGGGCTGAAAAAACAGGGTCAGATTCAGTTGCTCAACAAGAGAGTGATAAAACCCCATGAAGACGAGATCAGCAGGAACCCGCGCGCGCGGAGTGCGAAGTTGAGGGTTATCGAAAAATGCGTGTGCTCATAATATTTGTAGGTGTTATAGCATACTTGTTCTTGCTCGTGCTCCTTGAGAGCGAACTGGTAAAGAGCGAGGTGCGTAAGGAAGATTTGAAAAATCGTGTTGTCGCATTGAGAAACGAGAAGAAACAATTGGAATTTGAATTGATCGGTCTTGCCAATCTCGCCGATATCGAAACCGCGGCAAAGGCGATGGGCTATGTCTTTCCTGATAGAGATGACATATTAGGGGTGGTTGAATGATCCGGACGAAGTTTTTAAATTTTCTCCTCTTTTTTGTCTCGGTTGTTTTCTTTTCCTACCTTTTTTATATACAATGCTTCAAACATCAGTACTACGAAAATAGAGCCAAGCGGCAGCACGAGAAAAAGTTTGTGCTGCTGGGAGCAAGAGGTAACATATATGATCGTAACGGTGTGGCCATTGCTACATCTGAACAATGTTTTTCAGTTTTCTGCACGCCGCGTTATGCCGGTGACGTCGGCAGGCTGACGCGTGAGATTGCAAAGGTTTCCGGGAAATCGAGGAGTCGTATCAAGAAGCAGATTGGCAGCCGTGAATTCTTTTGGGTGGAGATGAAGGTGGATAAAAGACAACGTGACCGATATCTTGCAATTGATGACCCCAGTATTGGATATACTCATGATTTAAATCGACGGTATAACATGCCCGAGATCTTTGCGAGCCTCATTGGCAAATGCGGTTCAGATAATCGTGGCATCGAAGGCCTGGAGTTGCAATTCAATGACATTCTTAGCGGTGAGACAGGATTCGCGATATATCAGAAGGACCCGACGGGCGGGATTTTTCCGTATCATAATCATCCCGAGAAAGAACCGCGGCCGGGCAGGGATATCTACCTGACCATCGATCTCCAGTTGCAGGCAATTCTTCACAAAAACCTAAGTGATTGTCACCGGAGCGAAGACGCGCAGTCGGCGTGCGGTTTGATTATCGAACCGGGCACCGGGGATATCCTTGCCATGGTCAATGTTGGTAAGGACGGTGATCAGAGAAATCACATAATCTGCGATGAATTCGAACCCGGATCGACCTTCAAATTGATGCCCCTCACCTACGCTCTACAGAACGGCGTAAAAGAAGCCGATATCATCGATACCGAGGATGGAAAGATAAGAGTGCGCGGCCATTTGATAAATGATTATAGAGACTACGGCATTGTCACCTTGAGACAGGCGATTGCTCATTCCAGCAATGTTGCGATGGTCAAGTTATCAAGGAAGTTCGATCGTGAGCGTTTTCTCCTCATGGTGCGGGATTTTGGTTTCGGAGAAGTCACCGGTATTGAATTTCCGGGCGAGGTGCGGGGTCGATTACCCGATGGCATGAAGATCAATGATGTTGAGTTTGCCACTCTTGTCTTTGGTCAAGGTCTCACGGTGAACCTGCTTCAGCTGGCAATGGCTTACCAGGCGATCGCTAATGACGGCGTGCTGAACAAACCTACGATTGTACGCGAAATTCGAAGAGGCCCGAGAGTTGTTTACGAAACTAAGACACTACGGATCAGACGTGTAATCAATGCGCCGACTGCACGCCGAGTGACCGACATACTCTGTACCGTTGTCGAGGAGGGGAGTGGTACCGCGGCCGCGTTCAATGACATTAAGATCGCGGGCAAGACAGGAACCGCACAGAAGGTTGTCGATGGTACCTACTCAAACAGCTCTATCATCACTACCTTTGCCGGGTATTTTCCGGCTGCTTCGCCAGACTATCTGATAATCCTTATGGTTGACGAGCCCAAGAGTGGTTACTGGGCAAGTACGATCACGGCACCCGTATTCAGAGACATTGCCCATAGCATATATCAAATGAACTCCCATCGCTATGCAGTTAAGTAAATTGATTGCAGGTATACCTGCACAGACTCATAACCTTAAGGATGTCGAGATTACTACGGTTGAATTCGATTCAAGAAAGATTAAGCCGGGGGGATTGTATGTCGCGATGAAGGGAGAAAGGTTCGATGGACATGATTTCATACGGGATGTGGAAAAACGAGGAGCCGTGGCAGTCATTACCCAGGAGAAGGTCGAGACAACGTTACCTCAGATCATAGTCAATAACACCCGTGAGATATTGGGCATATTGGCCACACGGTTCTACGGGGACTTTGGTGGAATGACTAAGGTTGGTATCACGGGCACAAACGGAAAGACGACCACGGCATTTCTCATTCACTCGATATTGACGCGAGCGGGAAGAAGCCCGGGACTGATAGGAACAATCTATTATCTGGGCGGGGCAAGGAGTAAGGCGGTCCGTACGACACCAGAGATTCTGGATATCATGAAGTTGTTCAAGAACTTCGAGAACGAGGGGATCGATTCAGTGGTGATGGAAGTGTCTTCACATGCCCTGAAGCTGAAGCGCGTGGAAAATATTGTTTTCGACGTTGCCGTCTTCACAAATCTAACTCAGGACCACCTCGATTTTCATAAAACGATGGATGATTACCAGCAATCGAAGCTGCATATATTTTCACTGCTCAAGGAAAGCGGGTATGCCGTGTACAACAATGACGAGGACATTGGCAGATCGGTCAAAGACCTGCGGATAACAAACATGATATCATTTGGTGTAGCGAGAGAGAGTGACATAATGGCGCGGGTACTCGATGGATCCCTCAATGGTTCTAAACTGGAAATTCATTGTGACAACGAAAGCTATGAGGTGAGGACGTCTTTGGTTGGTGAATTCAACATTTATAACGTTCTGGCTGCCTTTGCGGCGGGCGTCGCACTGGGTGTCCGTATAGAAGACATCATAAAAGGTATCGAGGATTTGCATGCGGTGCGGGGACGGTTAGAACGCGTCATGGACAATGTCTTTGTCGATTTCGCTCACACACCATCGGCGATAGAGAACATCCTCCAATCGATGAAGCAATATGCCAAGGGTAGGGTGATAATTGTCTTCGGTTGTGGCGGAGATCGTGATAAGAATAAACGTCCGAAGATGGGTGCTATTGCCTCGAGACTCGCCGATCTGACAGTGATAACTTCAGATAATCCGCGCAGCGAACCGCCTAAACAGATCATAGATGATATCATGCAGGGCGTGGTAGGTAGTAATCACAAGATAATCGAAGATCGTGCTGCCGCGATCCAGTATGCCATCGCCTCCAAAAAAGAAGAGGATATTGTTGTTGTTGCCGGCAAAGGACATGAGGAGTATCAGATAGTCAATGAAGAGAGGTTCAAGTTCAACGATGCCGAGGTGATCAAAGCATGTTTCGCGAGTTCATGCTAGGGGAGATAGTCAAGATGGTGAATGGTCAGGCACAATTGCCCGGGCAGGATCTTGTGCGTGGGGTTACGATAAGCTCCCGGGAGACAATGCCCGGCGAACTGTTCTTTGCCTTGAAGGGGTCGCACACTGATGGACATTGCTATGTAGCAGATGCCTTGCGGCGTGGTGCACTGGCAGCAGTTGTCCAGCGGACACAATCGATGACCAATGAGATATTGGTTTCAGATACGCTTTTTGCCTTGGGCGAACTCGCCCGTAATTATCGGAATCATTTCGAGGTACAGACCGTTGGCATTACCGGGACGAACGGGAAGACAACGGTGAAGAATCTGATTGCGTCGATCCTGAAGAAGAAGTATCGGGTATTACATACGGAGAAGAATTACAATTCACTCATCGGTCTGCCCCTAACGGTTTTCAGGCTGTCCGGGGATGAAGACTACTTGGTGGTGGAGATGGGAACAAGTGCCCCTGGAGAGATAGTCCGGTTGTGTGACATTGCACGCCCTCATATCGGCGTGATCACTAACATAGGTCCTGGTCATCTTGATGGTCTCGGCTCGATCGAAGGTATCCGAAAGGAGAAATTTGCCTTAATAGATGCACTCCCCGCTGATGGTTTCGCTCTGGTTGGCGAGGGAGCTAGCGGGTCGGGTAGAAGCAACACCATCAGTTTCTTCTTAGGAATGTTGGACAGTGTGGAGCTGACTGAACGTGGATCCTATTTCTCATATGAAGGAAATCGGTTCTTCACACAACTGCTCGGCTTGGGTAACGTATACAATTGTCTAGCCGCGGTCTGTTTGACCTCGAAACTGAGCATCCATTATGATGCGCAGTATGCAGGTATCGCCGAGATGAATCCGGAGCCGGGGCGTCTGGAACCAATTACACTGGGTGAGTTGTTGATAATAAATGACACATACAATGCAAACCCGGTGTCGATGAAGGCGGCGATCGACTTTGCTGCACAGTTGGGGCGGAGGAAGATATTTGTCTTTGGCGATATGCTTGAGTTGGGTGAGAAGTCAAAGGAGTTGCACCGGGCCACTGGCGAATACGCGAGACAGCATGCAGACTTGCTGGTGACTTTCGGGCAAGAATCGAGATACTACAAGGGCACGCATTTTTCTAAGGCGATAGATTTGCTAAGGTTTCTGCGTGAAAACATCGCAGGTGATGAGGTCGTTCTGCTCAAAGCGTCAAGAGCACTTCATTTCGAGAGATTCATCGATGAGCTACCGAGGCTGTTGCGGTGAAGAAATCTTTCATTGAGACAATTTTGTCGGTAAGAGAACAGGCGAGATAATATGCTATACTGGCTTTTGTATCCACTGAAGGACTATTTTGGACCGTTAAGGCTTTTCGGCTATATTACGTTCCGTAGTGCTTACGCGGCAGTCTTCGCGATTCTCATTGTGCTCATTCTTGGCAAGTGGTTCATAAATTTGCTGGCCAACAAATCGGTTACACAACGGGTCAGGATGGAGGTGCCGGATAGTCACCGCTTGAAGGAGGGAACACCATCCATGGGCGGTATCCTGATACTTTTCTCCATTCTGATATCATCTTTTCTCTTTTGTGATTTAGGTAACACGAATGTTTTAATACTCTTCACGGCGACGATATATTTCGGATTGCTGGGCTTTTGGGATGACTATGTTAAGATATACAAGAAAAAGCCACGCGGTCTATCGATAAAGACGAAACTGATTTTTCAAATAATGTATGGGTTAGCGCTCGGATTGTTCTTGTATTTTTTTGGACCTGAGGGTTACGCTGCCAAGACCAACCTCATTTTCGTGAAGAACTATGTCATAAGCCTTGGCATGCTCTATCCGATATTCGTCGTCATGGTAGTGATCGGTTCTTCCAATGGTGTCAACCTGACTGATGGGCTGGACGGTCTCGCCATCGGCCTCATTGGAGTCGCCGCCCTTGCCTATGCCGCACTCGCTTATGCGGCAGGACACGTAGTGATAAGCGAGTATGTGAACATAATATTTCTTAGGCAGGGGGGTGAAGTAACAGTATACTGCGCTGCGATTCTCGGAGCAAGCCTTGGGTTTCTGTGGTTCAATGCACATCCGGCTCAGGTGTTCATGGGTGACACCGGGGCCTTGAGTCTTGGTGCAATCATCGGTACCGCGGCGATTCTCATTAAACAGGAGATCCTCTTATTGTTGGTTGGCGGTGTCTTCGTGATTGAGGTGCTGACGGTTTTGCTCCAGGTGATCTATTTTCGTTGCACCGGCGGTAAACGGCTATTCAAGATGGCCCCGTTGCACCACCATTTTGAACTGAAGGGGCTGGTCGAGCCGAAAATCGTGGTGCGCTTCTGGATCGTGGGCATCATCTTCCTGATGTTTGCCCTGTCGACATTGAAGATCAGATGATTATATGAAGATTCTATTACTAGGCTTGGGACGCGCGAATCTACCGGTTGCACGATATCTCGTGCAGAGAGGTGAGGGTGTATTCTTCTACGATGAGAATATGGAGGGTTTGTCCGAACCGGCGCAACAGCTGATCAATGATGGCCACGTGAAGGTACATGATGATGAGCAGTATGACGTCGTTGTTACGTCACCCGGATTTCCGCCCGATAAAGCCATATGCAAGGCCATGGAGGAAAAGGGAGTGCCGATAATAGACGAGATCGAGTTTGCATATCGGGAGCTGGGTCGACCAAGAACCATTGCGGTAACCGGCACCAACGGTAAGAGCACGACCGCGGCGTTGATAAGCAACATTCTGGACATGGTACATATCAAGAATTTCCTCGGTGGCAATATTGCGCCTGGAAAACCGTTTTCTCAAGCCCTTTTTGGAGAGAAATGCGAGTACTACGTCCTCGAGGTCTCTTCATTTCAGTTGATGCGTATCAATAATTTCCGTCCGTATGTTGCCGTGTTCACCAACATGAGCATTGATCATCTGAATTGGCACAAGAATTTTGATGAGTACAAGACCGCAAAGTTGCGAATTTTTTTAAACCAGACAGAAGATGATTTTGCGGTTCTCAACTACGACGATGAGTGGGTGCGCAGTATAGGGGGTGGCATTAAGTCACGTCCCGTTTTCTTTGGTTATGGGACAACAGAGGGAGTATCGATCAACGGGAAATTCCATTATGAAGACAGCGAACTATTCTCAAGCGAAGATTTGCCATTGGTGGGCAAACATAATCTCATGAATATGGCGGCGGCAATAGCGGTGGCTAAGATCTTGAATATCGACGACGTGGATATTGAAAGAGGTATTAAGGCGTTTAGCAGTCTATCACACCGTCTGGAAGACCTTGGATTCATCCATGGGATACGATACATAAATAATTCTATGTGTACGAATGCGACGGCTGCCATTGCCTCATTTCGAGCACTCGAAGGACCGAGGGTGGTCATCTTGGGGGGCAAGCACAAGGGAGATGAGGGTAAGGCATATTTTGATGTTTTAATAAAAGAGGCAAAGGCATGTGTCATACTCGGTGAGAATGCAGGTTTCATCACGGAGCATTTCCAAGCACACGGATATGAACAGTACTCGATTGCTCAGGACATGGTTGATGCGGTGAAGAAGGCACGAAATTATGCATGTCCCGGAGACACTATCATGCTCAACCCGGGGTTTGCGTCATTTGACTATTTCGGTAACTTCGAGGAAAGAGGGGAGGCATTCACGAATGCCGCACGGAAAGATTGATCGCGTAATGCTATTCCTGATGATTGGTCTCGTCATCCTGGGGGTCATTTTTGTTTTCTCATCATCATATTACCGCGCCATGCATCAAGGTGAGGATTCAACCTATTATCTGACTGCACACTTGAAGCGCGTATTGGTTGCGATTGGCTTTTTTCTACTTGGCTTGATGGTTCCTTATGAAAAGATCAGAAAGATGATATTACCGCTGTTAGTGCTCATAGTCTTGAGTCTTGTGCTCACGATTGTTACGGGGCGTTTTCAATTTGGGGCGAAAAGATCTTTGGTAATTGCATCGGTGGGTGTTCAGGTATCTGAGTTTGTCAGAATATGGTTGGTCTTTTTTCTTGCTAATTTCTTCGCCTCACATCCTCAAACGGCGAACACTCGAAAGGGCCTTGCGACGATTCTGTCGATTTCTTTCTTGATGGTCGTGTTGGTTGCCATACAACCATCGATCTCGATGTCAGTAATATGTGTGGCAACGCTCTTTGTGATGTTGATTTACGGTTGTGCGAAGTTCAGGCTCTTGTTGGCAACGAGCGCGGTCAGCATAGTCATACTTGCCATCTTTGTGCGCGTTTTTCCGCACGCCCAGTATCGTATCGCCAACTTCATTTCACAACCGACCTATCAGGTCCAGCAATCTTTGATCGCAATCGGCTCGGGCGGGCTCTTCGGCAAGGGACCGGGTGCTGGACTACAGAAGTTTTTGTTTCTCCCGGGCATTCACAATGACTTCATTTTTGCACATATCGCAGAGGAGCTGGGATTCATTGGATGTGTCGTTGTGTTCATATTCTATTGGCAGATTTATTTGCGAGGGTTGTCCATTGCGGGCGCCCTCGATGATGAATTTACAAGATTGTTGGTTTTGGGTTTGAATGCGTCGATATTCATCATCTTCCTCGTTCATGTCGGGGTCAGTATTGGACTTGTCCCGCCTACCGGAATACCACTGCCTTTCATCTCCTTTGGTGGGTGGTCGCTTACTGCTAACCTCTTTGCAGTCGGTATTATGCTGCAGGCATCACGCAGGAGGATTGTGTGAAAACAGGTGGCCAGGAAGTGAAGGTAGTCACCCATCGTGATGCGATGCCCAGAATCGTCGTTGGCGGCGTGGGCACTGGTGGTCACTATTTCCCAGCGGTCGTTGTGGCACATGAATTACAGAAAAGGAAGTTTGACGTGTTATTTCTAGCACGCGCCGGGTATTTGGAGGAAGACGTCGCGCATCGCTATGGGATAAAGACCTTTCCGATTAAGTCACGGCCTTTCTTCGGAAAATCAATGGTCGGAAAGATTTTTTTCATCGTGTCACTTCTCTATTCAATAGTGAGACTGAATGGACTGACTAGAAATAGTATTGGTGTGGCGTTTGGAGGGTTTGGAGCAGTACCCCTGGCGATTTCATGTATGATAAATCGCAGCGCATTTTATATCTTTGAAGCAAATCGGATTCCGGGCAGAGCCACCAAGCTATTCGCCTCTTCGGCGAAGAGGGTCTTCTTGGGTTTACCCCCGGTAAACAGACTGAAGGGTAACACCATGATAACGGGCATTCCGGTCAGGCAGGAATTCAGAGAATCGGTACGAACCCAGAAACGATATAAGCTGAGTACGGTCACGGTTCTTTTCTATGGCGGTAGTCAAGGAGCTCAGCGTCTGAATGACCTTGCACTGGAATTACAGGAGATGATGCCAAAGAAGTGGCGTCTCACATTGATCACTGGTAACCGTGATTATGAGCGGGTTGTGCCAAGAAGGGGTAAAAACACCCGCGTCTTGCCATTTATCGAAAAACCCTGGCAGGACATCAGTGAGGCAGACGTCATCGTTTCACGGGCGGGTGCTCTTGCCGGGTATGAAATTTTGTCTTTGAACAAGAAGGTGATATTCATCCCCTTTCCATATGCGCTCGATGCTCATCAATACCACAATGCGGTATTTTTTTCCCGAATCGGTGACGCCGTGGTGCATGAGGAGAAGGATCTCACGGCTGACACACTGGCCGAGCTGGTGCGTGGGCTCTTGAAAAGAAAAGGAATGATGCGGGCAACAACAATCAGAGATGCTGAACAGAGAATTGCCGATTGCTTGGTACAGGATGTGAAGCATGAGAAGATATAAATCAGGAATATTCGGCAAGACTGAACATATTCACTTCGTGGGTATCGGCGGGATTGGCATGAGCGGACTTGCGACGATCATGAAGAACCTGGGATTCAGAGTTTCCGGTTCTGATTTGCAGTCTTCAGAAATAACGCGTCGCCTGAAGCGCATGGGTATCCAGGTCAAGTACGGGCACAAGAAGGAGAACGCGAAAGGTGCCGACGTGGTTGTCTATTCTTCGGCGATCAGGGAAGGCAACTCCGAGTTGATTGAGTCCAAGCGTATGGGTGTTCCTTTGATACACCGTGCCGAGTTGCTCGCTGAATTGACCCGTATGAAATTTGCGATTTGCATATCGGGCACTCACGGTAAAACCACAACCACTTCGATCGTCAGCGATGTGTTACAGCATGGTGGTTTATCACCAACCACGGTAATCGGTGGTATTGCCATTGGGAAGAGCCAGGCGAGTCTGGGTACCGGAGATTATCTGGTGTGTGAAGTAGATGAGTCTGACAAGTCTTTCTTGCGCGTGTTTCCATCCTATGCAGTGATCACCAACATAGAAGCCGAACACCTCGACTATTATGAAGATCTCGACGAAATAAAAGAGCATTTTGGCCACTATGCAAATCACGTCCCGTTCTGGGGGTGTGTATTCTTGGGTGTGGATTCTGCCGTGACTAGAGATGTGAGGCCGAATATCCGCCGGCGGGTGATCGTGTACGGCTTTGAGACCGATGCGGATCTGAGGGCCGAAGGCATGGAGAAATATGATTTCGGTGTTTCGTTCAAAGTGAGATCGCACAAGCGGCTCGTAGGCAGATTCAGAATCAATCTACCGGGCGTTCATAATGTTGCCAACGCCCTGGCCGCAATAGGTGTTGGTATGGAATTGGGTATTCCGACTAAGAAGATAAGATCTGCTCTGGAGAATTTTCGAGGTGTTCATCGTCGCATTGAGTATATCGGTGATGCAAAGGGCATACGGGTTTTTGATGATTACGGCCACCATCCAACCGAGATAGCCATTACCTTGCAGACGCTGCGTGATTACTTTCCGAACCAGCGGATCGTGTCGGTCTTTCAACCTCATCGATTCACACGCACCTACCACTTGTTTGACCAGTTCGCGATTGCCTTCCTTAATGCCGATACGGTGATCGTGACCGAGATCTACGCTGCCCACGAGATGCCGATACCGGGTGTGACAGGTCGTGCATTGGCAAAACGGATTGCCAAAGAGCAAGATGCGGTTCATTTCATGGGTAAGTTCACAAATATCTTGAGATTTCTGAAGCGAACACTGAAGCCCGGCGACATCGTTATTATCCAGGGTGCAGGTGACATAAATAAGGTTGCGCAGAGACTACTCAAGGAGCTGAGATGAGGAATCCGTTCGGCCGCACAAAAAACATCAGAGTAGTGTTGAACGAAAGACTGGCTGATCATACATCATTCCATATTGGTGGGCCTGCGAACTATTTTGTTTATGTCTGCTCGGTAAAGGCATTGAAGAGTGTGCTCGGGATCATCAAGAAACAGGATATGAAATACTTCCTGGTTGGCGCGGGTACAAACCTGCTGGTTGTTGATAAGGGTTTTAGAGGCGTCGTGCTGAAGTTGGGCGGAGTGTTCAAGAGAATTACCCATCACGACAGCCTGTTTCGCTGTGGTGGTGGTGTATTGATTCGCGATTTTCTGGATGCGGCAATTAGAAAAGGTTATGGGGGCGCAGAATTCATGGCCGGTATACCTGGTACCATGGGTGGCGCAATGAAGGGCAATGCAGGTGCTTTTGGGAATTCGATTTCTGATATTATTGAAAGCGCCACCATTATCGACAGGCATGGAGTTGAAGGGCTACGAGTCAAGGACAAATTGGGATTTGCATACCGGCGTTCGAAACTCAGGGATGGAGAAATTGTCACATCGGTGAAGCTTGTATTGAGAAAAGAAAAGCACAGGGTTATTTTGGCGAGAATTAGGAGAAACACGAAGAGCCGGCAGATAAAACATCCCACTGGTTATTCTGCTGGTTCGTTCTTCAAGAATCCGCCAGGTTATGCAGCGGGTGAGTTGATCGAGCAGTGCGGACTTAAGGGGACATCAGTGGGTGACGCCGAAGTCAGCAGGAAACATGCGAACTACATAATGAATCGCGGTCAAGCACGCGCGGCCGATGTTATTGTTTTGGCCAAAGAAGTAAAGAAAATCGTTCGTCGAGAAACCGGGATAATACTTGAGGAGGAGGTGCAACTATTAAGATGATTGTTGTGCTATTGCTGATCATAGTTGGCGTGGTCTTCATGTTTGGGCTTCTGCGAGAACGTGACGAGTATGTAGTTTTGGATGAGGTGATACCTGATGGAGAAGTAGTATCTAGGGAGGATGGAATTGTTGAATACAAGGGTGTTCGATATGTTTTGGGCACCAATGACCTGAAGAAGAAGAAGCATTTGCTACAGAAATTGAATTTGCTGGGAATTGAGGAAACGTTGGTTATTGATTTGAGTTATAGTGGACAGATTATTTTAAAAGCTAAGAAAGGTTTATGAGGCATTAAGGAGGATATGATGGCAAGGAAAGAGAGAATTGTTGGAGTCGATCTGGGAACAACGAAGATAGCGGCGATCATTGCAGAAGTTGACGGTGACGATCTGAAAATCATTGGCGTGGGCTCGACGCCTTCCAACGGGTTGAAGAGGGGGGTTATCGTCAATTTGGAAAAGGCGATTCAATCCATCGAAAAGGCGGTCGATGAAGCCTCTAGAATGGCGGGTGTGAAAGTCGATTCTTGCTATGCCGGGATTTCAGGCTCGCACATCGAAAGCATCAATGCTCACGCAATGATTGCTACGGCGAGAACCGGCGGAGTTGTTACGAAACGTGATATCGAGAGGGTGATCGAACAGGCCAAGGCGATTGCTTTACCCATGGATCGTGAGATAATCCATGCCATACCTATCGAGTATGTTGTTGATAATGAGAAGGGGATCAAGGACCCGGTGGGTATGAGCGGTGTCAAGCTAGAGGCTGAAGTGCATATCGTGACCGCGGCGATCACGTCTGCCCAGAACATCTATACCGCACTAGAGAGTGCCGGGCTCCGCGTCAAGGATTTAGTACTACAGCCACTGGCTTCTTCCTATTCGGTTCTTCAACCGGACGAGATCGATCTCGGTGTTTGCCTCTTGGATATCGGGGGCGGTACAACCGATCTCGCGATATTCTATGATGGAGCAATAAGGTATTCTGAGGTTGTTCCACTCGGTGGCGAATATATAACCAATGACATCGCCATCGGTATAAGGACGCCGTATAAACAGGCGGAAGATATAAAGAGGAAGAATGCGAGTATCTCATTATCGGATGAAGAGGGAGAAGAAGAGATAAAGGTGCCAGGCATAGGAGGTCGTGAAGACCGTAATATCACGAGAGAGTTACTCGCTTCGATAGTCACTCCCCGAGTGGAAGAGATATTGATGATCACTAATAAGGCAATCAAGAGAAGCGGATTCTTCGATATTCTTGCCGCAGGCGTAGTAATAACCGGTGGTACTGCCCGGTTGCAAGGCTTGGATGCGCTCGCCGAGGATGTTTTTCATCTGCCTGTAAAAATCGGCATTCCGAAAAAAATCGGCGGGCTCACTGACATAGTGCAGGATCCGATCTACGCCACAGGTGTGGGTCTTATTCTCTATGGCTTTGAGAAGAAGAACCAGGTTCTGATTAGAAGGACAAGGGGTGTCGGTGTTTTCGATGCTCTCAAGAAAAGGTTTGAAGATTGGTTTGCAAAGTACTTCTGAAAGGAGGAAGTATATGTACGAATTAGTTGAGGACCCAAAATATATTGCTAAGATCAAAATGATTGGTGTGGGTGGCGCAGGCTGTAACACAATTAACTATGCAACGAACTACGGAATACACGGCGTGGAATGCATTGCGGTTAATACCGATGCACAGGTCTTGAAGGTAAACGAGGCCAATGAGAAGATACAGATCGGCACGAATCTTACTCAGGGATTGGGTGCCGGTGGTGATCCTGAGATTGGCCGCAAGGCTGCTGAGGAATCAAGGGAGAAGATAAGGGACGTATTTAAGGATGCCGACATGGTGTTTGTTACTTGCGGTGAAGGTGGCGGAACTGGAACCGGTGCTTCGCCAATCATCTCGGAGGAAGCGAAGAATGCTGGGGCTCTGGTTGTGGCCGTTGTGACAAAACCATTTGAATATGAGGGAGTATGGCGGATGACGAACGCACACAGCGGTATCGAGGAGCTAAAGGAGAACGTCGATACATTGATTGTCATTCCCAACCAGAAGTTGATTGCGGTTGCACCAAAGGATCAGTCTATCATTGAGGCCTTCAGGTTGGGCAACATGGTTCTATTCAACGCGATCAAGGGTATTGCCGAGATGGTGACGAAATCAGGACTAATAAACCTGGATTTTGCTGATGTGCGCACAGTGATGGTCGAGAAGGGAACCGCGGTCATGGGTTTAGGTATTGGCGAGGGCGAGAATCGTGCCATGCAAGCGGCACAGTCGGCCATTTCTTCACCTTTGCTCGACGACATATCGATTAAGGGAGCAAGGGGATTGCTCATTAACATCACGGGCGGTCAGGATTTGACACTGGCCGAAACAAATGAGGCAGCATCCCTGATTACGAGTGAAACAGACAGTCAACCAAAGGTGATTACCGGGGTTGTCATTGATGAATATATTGGCAGCAAGGTAAGCGTGATGGTTGTTGCTACAGGTATTAAGGAGAAAGTACGCGAGGAACCGATCGATATCAGTATTCGACAAGAGAATCTTGAATTACCAGCGTTCAAGCGCCGGGAAGTCAAAAAAGAAGGGAAAGATAGAGTCTACAACGAAAGTGACTTGGAGGTACCGACCTTCTTGAGACGTCAGATCGATTAACACCGGTGCAGGTAACCCTGCATCGGTAACAAAGAAGGGAGTACGATGACCCATGATTTGATAATTGTTGGGGGCGGACCAGCCGGGCTCGCTGCGGGAATTTATGGTGTAAGGGCAGGTCTGAGTGTCGTGATTATTGAAAGGGCAATGCCTGGTGGACATGCGGCAACGACGCATTACATTGAAAATTATCCTGGTTTTCCAGAAGGCGTGAGCGGTGTTGAACTTGCAGAGAAGATGAAACAACAGGCATTGCGCTTTGGAGTTGATATTGTAGGTGCTGAGGCGAAATCGATCATCAAAAAGGATAAGTCGGTCGTAATAAGAACGGATAGCCGTGAGTTAGAGGCACCCGCGGTGATAGTCGCGATCGGCACTAACTGGAAGAAACTCAATGTTCCGGGTGAAGATGAGCTCAGAGGCCGGGGTGTATCGTATTGTGCAACCTGTGACGGGCCACTCTTCAGGAAACGTGATGTTGCAGTAGTGGGTTGCGGAAATTCGGGCATCCAGGAAGGAAAATTCCTGCTGCAGTTTGTCAATAGCGTTACCTTTGTGGAATTCTTGCCTCACGTGACGGCAGAAAAGATGACATATGATCTTGTCAAGGATGATCGTCGTGCCACATTCTTAATGAATCACGAAGTGGTTAGCATAAATGGCCAGGTGCGAGTAGAATCTATTACGGTAAAGGACCGTAAGACGGGTGAAGAGAAGAAGGTGGATGTCAGTGGTGTATTCGTTTACGTAGGTCTTGAGCCGAGTTCTGATTTTTTGAAAGAGGTGGTAGAACTGGATGCCAAGGGGTTCGTCGTGGTGAGCGAGAGAATGGAGACTTCTGTACCAGGTATCTTTGCGGCGGGTGATATATGTTCAAAAGCTATCAGGCAAGTGGTGACCGCGTGCGCCGAAGGTGCAACCGCGGCTATCAATGCGTACAAATATATTGAATCTGTGAAGTGAGTATTTGATATGATTCTGCTATATGTTCAAATTTTAAATGTTCTTTGTGAAATTACCGAGGTTAAGGTCGGGATGGGTGTAGGGCTAGGGTTGAGATGCTAGATTTTGGCGTCTTTACCCTAGCCCATTTGTTGTACCGGAACTGAAAAATGGTGTCGGATATTGGTTCAATTGAAGATGGGTTAAGGTCGGGATGGGTGTAGGGCTAGGGTTGAGATGCTAGATTTTGGCGTCTTTACCCTAGCCCATTTGTTGCACCGCAACTGAAAACGTGTCGGATATTGGTTGAAGTTAAGGTGGGTTAAGGTCTAGATGGGTGTAAGGTTCCCCTCGTCCGCCGAACTACTTGGCGGGCTTGGGGAATCTTCCATTGTTATCCGAAAAGTAGTTACCTGCCTGCTCACGAAGAGCTTCGCTCTTCGGAGATTTATCAGGTGTTTTTGACATTGTTACTGGTAGCGCAATGAATTGGGT
>DAOVAN010000180.1 GCA_030671005.1 Caldifarciminota bacterium | reverse complement strand
CATCATAGCTCTTGGGATCACCAGCTGAGCATGCTGATAAAAACATCACAACATTCTTACCTTCGAAATTGCCTTTCAAGAAATTCTTTACGCGGCCATACCATCTTCCCATACGAATACCACTGTCAATGAAGATGTTTGGCAAAGTAAAGGCCGATACCTGCAATCCGGACAAGGTTCGTGCGTGGGCGGAGGAGGTCGGTAAGAAGCTTGCCACTGCAAAATGATGACACGCGATAGGTGTGATAAAATGTCAGATTTTGGATTTAGATTGATGGTCGGTGTATACTGGGTTGTTGATCTATTCTACTCACCAGAAAAACGCATCAGACGTTTTGGAATAAAGAAAGGCACAACGCTGCTTGACTATGGTTGCGGCCCAGGTAGGTACCTGAGAGGGTTTTATAGTGTAGTCGGTAACAATGGTAAGGTTTATGCCGCGGACATACATGAACTCGCACTATATTATTCTAAGAAGAGGATCAAGAAGCATAGCTTGAAGAATGTCGAACTGTTGCTGGTGCGTGACTACCACTGCGATATTGCCGACTGCGCAGTTGATTTCATCTGCGCGCTCGATATGCTCCATTTTGGAGATTGCGTGCTTGGGAGAAACTCAGCCGCCGAGTATCCTTGCTGGTAGCATTATTAAGGCCTTGAAAACCGCGAGTACTCCACCTACGGCAATGCCAAAAATACGGAAGGGAAGGAGGACAAGCCAGATAAAGGGGTAGAGAAAAAGGGCCAGAAGTGCCAGCGGCCAGCAAAGGACAAAGAGTATCAACCATAAAAAAACCTTGATCAACGCATCCTCCTTCAAATCATATGTTAATGCCTTTTTCAAAGATGTCAACACCTTTGCAGACATCTTGACGATATGACTACGGTGATTAATATATTGTATGATGGGTTTGAATAAACTGAGGCGACTATGTGGGTCACACGGTAAGCATATTACGCAGGATTTTGCTGGCTTATTGGTTTTTCTTCTACTGTTGTTTGCTCTGAGTGGAGCATACGGACAGTATCCTCAAATATTTTGCGCAATGACTTAGTACTTAATTCGAGTGAAAGTGCGCCCAGGAAAATTACTTCTTGCTTCTAAGTCGCCGAGAAGAAAAGAACTGCTGCAGAGACTCGTTCCGGCTAGACAGATCATCGTCATAGCCAGTGAAATCCGTGAGGAACGTAAAAAGGGTGAGAGGGCGGTAACGTATTGCAAGCGCATCGCCGAGGAGAAGGTGAGCAGTGTTTGGAAAAAGTATCGCGGACAGCGTAGTAGGATCGCTGCGGTGATAGGTGCGGATACGGTGATACAGTTCAGGAATGAAATCATCGGACAGCCAAAGGATCCTAATGATGCAGTGCGTATTTTGAAGAAGCTCACTGGTAATACCCATAAGGTCATCACCGGTGTCATGGTATTCTTTCCCGTTTCTGCTCGCCGAATAACATTCGCCGTCAAAAGCAAGGTCTGGATGTGTAGCATGAGCGATGAAGCGATTGGCGATTACGTGTTAACCGGGGAGCCTTTGGATAAGGCCGGCGCCTACGCAATACAGGGAGTGGGCCGCAAACTGGTGGCGAGATATGATGGTAGCTTTACCAACATTGTCGGTCTTCCGCTTGAAGAATTAAAAATCATTCTGGACAAAGTATTGTCATGAACAGACGCAGAGTGATCGTTGTGGGCGGCGGTGCATCGGGTATGATGGCCGCGGGTAGAGCGGCGGAGACCGATTGTGATGTCATACTCCTTGAGAAAATGCACCGTCTAGGTTGCAAGCTGAGAATTACCGGTAAGGGGCGATGTAATCTGACGAATGTGGAGGACATCACATCATTTGTCAGCCACTATGGCAGGAATGGAAGATTTCTCCATAATTGTTTTTCGCGTTTCTTTAACCAAGACTTAAGGGATTTTTTCGAAGAACATGGTGTTGCGCTATCCGTTGAAAGGGGTAAACGCGTCTTCCCTAAATCGAGCGACGCCCTTCAAGTGG
Source organism: Caldifarciminota bacterium (assembly GCA_030671005.1). Taxonomy (GTDB): domain Bacteria; phylum Hydrothermota; class Tepidihabitantia; order SM23-42; family SM23-42; genus SM23-42. The sequence goes on along the minus strand of DAOVAN010000180.1, from coordinate 900 downwards.
TTAATTGCCTTCATTCTCTTCTTGATGAGAGGAACGTTGACATCCGGACGGGGTTTTCTGTTGAACGAATACTAATCAAGGATGGTCAATGTATCGGTGTGGAAGCAAGTGATAACCGGATTTACGGGGATGCTGTGATAATCGCAACCGGGGGCATGTCCTATCCCCTGACCGGCTCAACGGGTGACGGCTACAGAATGGCGCTGGATTTGGGACACCGGGTGCGAAAACCAGAGCCCAGTTTAGTGCCGGTCGAGATCGAGGAATCTTTTGTCAAACAGATGCAAGGTCTGACCTTAAGGAATGTTGAGTTGAGTGCTTTTGAAAATGGCAAGAAATTTGCCTGTCTGTTTGGCGAGATGTTGTTTACACACTTTGGAGTATCGGGTCCAATCGTTTTGACGATGAGCCGGGATATAGTGAAAAGACTCGGTAAATGCAATATTTCACTGTCACTGAATTTCAAGCCCGCACTCACTCAGGAGCAATTGGAACAGCGTTTGTTACGGGAATTCGACAAGCACGGTAAGATGAGATACAGGAATGTTTTGAAATACTTGGTGCCCAACAAGGTGATTGATACCCTCATAATGCTCTCACGCGTACCGGGTGATACACGGGCTTGTGAAATAGGCCGCGCGGGACGTCAGGATCTTATCGAGCTCCTTACCAATTTCAGAATGACGGTGAAGGGGGTACGCCCGATCGATGAGGCAATCGTCACCGATGGCGGGATCGCACTGGATGAGATAGACCCACGCACAATGCAGTCAAGATTGATACCGGGTTTGTTCTTCTGCGGCGAGGTGATCGATGTGGCCGGCGACACCGGCGGCTATAATCTCCAGGCAGCATTTTCTACGGGCTATGTGGCAGGTGAGAGTGCTTGTAGCATGTGCA
>DAOVAN010000024.1 GCA_030671005.1 Caldifarciminota bacterium | reverse complement strand
TAAACCCTTCTTCTCTAATGCCTTCGTAATCCCCGAAGTCAACGCCGTCTTACCATGATCCACATGACCAATCGTCCCAATGTTAACATGCGGCTTCGTCCGCTCAAACTTTTGCTTCGCCATATCAAGCCTCCTTAACCTACTTTATTTCGATATAAACACTTATTATATGTAAAAACTGCAATAAGTCAATAGGGAAGAAGCCAAAGTCCATCGTGACCGGAAAGCCATACTGGACAGGGCTTTGTCGTAAGAGGCAGCCTGCGAATTTCTACTCACCAGCTGAATTATGGTTAATTATATACAGAATTGAAGTTTTGTCAATACTCAAATGGCACGCATATTGCGTGGATCGACCGGTCGATCCCGCCGTTATTTTCTCTTCTTTATCTCCACATCGCCGTGTTTATTTCTTATTTCAATACTAGCGCTTGGTTTGTTTATCGTACCTTTCAGTATGTTGTCTCCATTTTGTTTATCCTTCAGATCGAAGTCACATGTTACTTCTCCACCCGCGGTTTCGATCTCGATTTGAGCTTCAACCTTTTCATCAAGGCGCAGGGTGACATTGCCGCTCTTCGATTTTATTCGTATCTTTTCCACCTTTGCATAATCAAGATCAACATCACCTGAGACAATCTCTCCGACTAATGAGCCCGCTAGATTCTTGCCGGTAATATCACCACTTACCGATTCTATTTCCAGATTTCCGATGATGTTTGATATGTCAATATCACCAGAGATTCCAGCAATCGCAAGATCAGTTTTTTTCGGCAAGGTGATTTTCACATTACCGCTCAGCGCTTTTATGGCTATTGAGTCCTCGAGTTCTTTGACTTTAGCGAATCCGTCCTTTTTGATGTCGATCGTATTGTCATCGGTACCTTCTATTTCCAGATTTCCGCTGATTCCTTTGAATTTGATCTTCTTTTTCTTTGAGAACTTATGGAATTCTTCATCGGCGGATTCGGAGAAAGAATTGCCAAGCGCCGCACTTATGACTTTGGGAAGCCCTTCGAGCGTACTCCATATCTTATGCTTGGCACCTCTTTCATGAAGTCCAGACTTACCAACAGCCTCTAATAGTCTTTCAGCTTCTTCTGCAGTAATCTTGCCTTCCTCAAGCAATTTAAGTATTTGCAGTCGTTCATTCAATGTACACCTCCTTAGAGATCGTTTGGCGGTTACGGTTACGGGGCCCGCCCCGTAGAATAAATGCCCATGCATTTATCTTCACGGGTATTGATCGCACTCCTGTGATCTTTCTTCATCATCGTTCCTCGGTCAGTATTCAACGGGGCCCGCCCTGTAGAATAAATGACCATCCATTTATCTTCACGGACATTGATCGCACTCCTGTGATTTTTCTCCATCATCGCTCCTCGGTCAATATTCAACGGGGCCCGTTTCGGAAACAAAGGTCACGGCTTTCGTCAAAGAAACGTAACCGTACAACGATCTTCATCGTTTCTTTCTTTGTTTAAGTATTGCGACTGTTTCCTCAACCGATATCTTTCCTTGGGCGAGTGCTTCGAGCGGGTCATGTTCTTGGTCAAGGGATAGGGGCGACAGATTCAGGTTTTTCAACAGACCATCAATCTTCGTTTTGATGGTGGGATACGAGACGCCGAGCAGCTTCTCCATGTCGGTTATGCGGCCCTGGCTCCTTAAGAATATCTTCAGGAATTCGAAGTCATCTTCCGGCAGTTGGCAGAATTGGCAAGCTTCGAAGTCTTTCTTGATCCTTAGATCGCATTTGGGGCACTTCAATTCGCTGATCACCATCAGTTCATCACATGATGGACAATTGAATAATTTAACTTTCATGCTATATTATAATTAAAAATCTTAATTTGTCAAGGGGCGAAATTGAATTTATTCAATTTCGTTGATTATGCAGATACGAGACATAAAGGGAGTCGAAGGGTCCAAAAGTCACAAAGTCGAAGAGTAAAGATGCGGGATACGAGATACGTGATGTGGGATATAAAAGGAGTCGAAGGGTCTAAAAGTCGCAGAGTCTAAGAGAAAAGATATGGGATACGGGATGAGATTCTTGCCGTTTGGAATTTCGGAGCGAGGCGGAGACCCCGCACCTTTGGTTTCTTAGTTCTTGTGAATCTTAGAAATTAGCCGTTATGCTTTGTGGTAATACCAATTGGAGACAGCTTCGAGCCCAAAAGGTGCGGGGTGGGATACAAGATATAAAAGGAGTCGAAGCGTCTAAAAGTCACAGAGTCTAAGAGAGAAGATACGGGATGCGGGATGAGATTCTTGCCGTTTGGGATTTGAGATTTTGGTATTGGATATTATTTGTTATTTGGATATTGAAATTTGTGATTTAGTATTTTGAATTTGGTGCTTAGAATTTGTTCCCCCTATCGGGGATTCTCGTAAATACAATCGAATCAAAGATTTGAGTATTTACGGAATCGTATTTCGGATTTCGAATTTCGTGCTTTCCCATTTAAGGGTATACCTTCTCTAGCATTCTAGGGAAGGGAATTGTTTCGCGTACATGTTTTATGCCGCATACCCAGGCAATGGCACGTTCGATACCCAAACCAAAGCCGCTGTGCGGGCAAGTGCCATATTTGCGGAGATCTAGATACCATTTGTAGGCATCCTCGGACAGTTTGTTTTCTCTGATTCTTTTCAGCAATATATCATAGTCGTCTTCGCGCTGACCGCCTCCAATCAGTTCACCAATGCCCTCTGGGCCTATCATGTCGACACTAAGGGACAGCGAATCATCATCCGGATCGCGTTTCATATAGAATGCTTTTATTCCAACTGGATAATGGTGTACGAAAACAGGTTTCTCATAATTCTCAGAAATTGCTGTCTCATGCGGTGCACCGAAATCGTCGCCGTCTTTGAAATCTTTGTGTTTCTTTTGGATGATAGTTACGGCCTCTTTGTAAGTGATGCGCGGAAATGGCTTCTTGATCTTTTCGAGCTTCTTGATGTCCCGTTCGAGAGTTTCGAGTTCGGTCTTTCTCTTCTTGAGTATTCGCTCAACAATGAACACAGTCATGTCTTCGGCGAGGTCCATGACTCCGTTGAGGTCAAGAAAGGCAACTTCAGGTTCCAGCATCCAGAATTCGGTGAGATGGCGTCTGGTTTTTGATTTTTCAGCCCGGAATGTAGGACCAAAACAGTAGACCTTTCCTAGTGCTCCAATGGTTGCTTCATTGTAGAGTTGTCCGCTCTGCGCCAGATACACCGTATCTCCATAGTAATCTACTGGGAACAGTGTAGTTGTGCCTTCGACCGATGCGGGTGTAAGGATAGGGGTATCGGTATTAATGAACCCCTGGTTGTCAAAGAAGTCTCGGCAGGCTTTTATGAGCTCATGACGTACGCGCATTATGGCATTTTGCTTTTTCGAACGGAGCCATAAATGCCTGAGTGGCTGCAGATATTCGATAGAATGTTCCTTTGGGGTGATGGGAAAGTCTTGGGCCGTTTGCAGTATCTGCAAATCCTTCGCTACGATTTCATAGCCGCCGGGCGCCCTCTCATCTTTTCTGACCGTGCCTTCTAGGACAAGGGATGATTCCTGGGTGATTCTATCGGCGGCGTCGAATATTTCGTCGTTGACTTCGTCCTGTGCAATAACCGATTGCACAATGCCGGTGCCATCACGCACCAAGAGGAATCTTATCTTACCACTCGAGCGCTTGTTGTATAGCCAACCCTTGAGGATGACCTCTTCTCCATCGTGTTTGCCGATATCCTCGATGTACACATGCATTGCTTATAATATACACGACGGCAATGAAGTCAAGTATTACGGGTTGACAATGCAGGCTTTGTGAATATAATAAAAAGTTATCATGAAAAGTTGTTTTATGAAGGAGGCAAATGCCGACAATTAACCAATTAATTAGAAAGGGAAGGCGAAAGGCGGTGTCGAAGAGCAAGGCACCGGCACTACAGCGTAATCCTCAGCGTCGCGGCGTCTGTACGCGTGTGTATATTACTACTCCTAAGAAACCGAACTCTGCTTTGCGTAAGGTCTGTAAGGTGCGATTGACCAATGGCCATGAGGTGACTTCGTATATACCGGGTGAGGGTCATAACTTGCAGGAACACTCAATCGTCCTTGTACGTGGCGGCAGGGTGAAGGATTTACCGGGTGTGCGATACCATGTGGTACGCGGGAAATACGACACGGCAGGTGTTGAAGGCAGGAAGAAGAGCCGTTCGCTCTACGGCGTGAAACGACCGAAGGAAACGCCGGTGGCGTCCTAGGGAGGTAATATGGGTAGAAGAAGAAGAGCCACGGTGAGAAAGGTCCAGCCGGATCCGAAATTCAATAGCGTGCTCGTGAGCAAGTTTGTCAGTAACCTTATGTGGGATGGTAAAAAGAGCGTTGCACAGAGGATTTTCTACGGCGCCTTGGAGCGTATCGAGAAAGAGACAAAAGAAGATGGCCTTGCTGTATTTGAGAAAGCGCTGAACAATGTTAAACCCATTCTTGAGGTGAGACCACGCCGTGTCGGTGGAGCAACCTACCAGATTCCCATGGAAGTACGACCGGCAAGAAAAGATAGTCTAGCCGTCAAGTGGTTGATACGGGTGGCTCGAGGTAGGTCTGAGTACCGCATGGAAGATAGGCTTGCCCAAGAGATAATCGCTGCAAGCCGTAACGAAGGTGGTGCCATCAAGAAGAGGGAAGAGGTACACAAGATGGCTGAGGCGAACCGCGCATTCGCCCATTTCCGCTGGTAACAAAAACATCGCATAATCTCTCATGAAAAAGCTGGAACGAAGACTACTTGGAGCGGCTAATATTATAATCAAAGATTGTCTGGGGGTGAAAGCCGGGGAGAGGGTTGTTGTCGTAACCGATGAACCATGTCGTGCCGTGGGGTTTTCGATTTGGATGGCTCTGCAGAAGCACACCGATGCTATCTTGGTTGAAATGAGTCCCCGTGCGATCCACGGTGAAGAGCCGCCAGGCCTTGTGGCTGATGTTCTTAAAAAGTGTGATGTTTTCATCATGCCCACTAGTCATTCATTGACCCATACCCTCGCGAGGATTGATGCCAATAAGAGAGGTGCACGCGGTGCGACCATGCCGGGTATTACAGTTGAAATGATGCTGCGAACATTGAATGCCGATTATAGAAGAATCGCGCGCCTCACGAAGAAGGTGTGTAAGCAGCTCAGCAGAGCCCGCAAGGCGTATATCGAATCCGAGATTGGAACAGCCTTGGAGCTCCAGTTACAGAGAAGGAAATGTTGTCCAGATACAGGAATCGTGAAGCACAAGGGAGGCTTTTCTAACCTGCCCGCCGGCGAAGCTTATGTTGCACCGGTCGAAGGAAAGAGTAATGGCATGATCGTAGTAGATGGCTCCTTTGCTCCGGTTGGCGCAGTTCGGGAACCAGTTGCGGTTGAGGTGAGAAAAGGGGCTATAAACAGACTACGGGGCAACCGACAGCTCAGTGCAATTTTCAACAAGTATGGCAGGAAAGAGAGGACCCTCTGTGAATTCGGTATCGGCACAAATTATAAGGCGAAAATCACCGGCAACGTACTCGAGGATGAAAAAGTACTCGGTACCATACATGTTGCCTTTGGTAATAATCTTGCATTCGGTGGAAAAAACAAAGCGAGTATACATCTTGATGCAGTAGTCAGAAAGCCCAGTGTTTGGCTTGATGATCGGTTGATCATTAGAAAAGGCACATTGTTGATCTAATATCACTTGGTTGGTTTTTTTGTTTCGCTGATACTCATTAATCTCTCCATTTCCGAAATTGACTTCGTCGGCAACGAATCAATGTCGGCGCGCACATTGCGGTCCGAAATTACCTCGAAGACGGGTGAGGAATATAAAGAAATCGACTTGAACTACGACGCTGGTCGGATAGCTCAGGCTTACCGCAGGGAGGGGTTCTTCTATACCGAGGTCATGCCCGAGGCGAGGACCAGTGATACACTCGTGACTGTGGTTTTTCGTGTAGAAGAAGGCCTGAGACCGAAGATACGTCAAATTCTTGTGAACGGCGATCGAATCGAGGAAGTGAAGGACCACTTCCATATCGAAGTGGGTGATTACTTCATTCAGGAAAACGTGAATGTTACGGCAAAAGAAATCGAAGATGATTACAAAGATCATGGTTATCCTTTTGCTGAGGTCACTGCTTCGGCAGAACCTGATTCTGGGTTTCTGGTGTTCGATATCGAGAAGGGTTTTGTTCACTATATACGAAGCATCGAGGTGCGTGGACTGAAAGGCACACGGCCGCGGGTAGTGTACAGAGAGATCGAGCTGAAACCCGGGGATCGGTACAGTAAGTCCAAGGTATACAACAGTCAACGAAGAATCTACGCACTGGGTTTCTTCAGTATGCTCAAAGTTGAGATGCTGAGGCAACAGCCAGATAGCATTGACCTGGTATTTGATTTACGTGAGTTGAAATCACGCAGACTCAATTTTGGAGTGGGTGTTACTCTGCCGTTCAGTTTTTTATTCTCATTAGGTCTTGAGGAATTGAACCTGGCCAACATCGGCCACCGCGCCAACATCAGTCCTTTTTTCAAATTCAATATTCAAAAAGAATGGGAGATCAAACTCGAGGGTTTATATTCGCTGCCGTACGTCACGCCGCTTGGCCTGAAGTTTTCGCTGCTGCCATTTTACTGGATTGAGGATAACCTTGATTTCTCGCGGTGGACAAGAGGCAGTGAGTTTCGGATAACGAAGGTTTTTAGTGAGGAAGTTGCCTTCAGTATTGCGCATCAGTACAAGTATGTTGATATCCAGCCAAAGATTACGCTGCCCGATACATTCAAGGGCGTGACCAACGGTGTCATTCTGCGGTTCCTTGTTGACCGTAGAGATGAGTTCTTTCATCCTCGACAGGGTTTTTATGTGGTTCCGCTTTTTGAGTATGCTGGTGGTATTTTCGGCGGTGCCAACAATTTCATGCGCATCGAGGTTGAACAGCGATCGTTCCATCCATTGTTTAATAATACCTTTGCTCAGCGTTTCAAGTTCGGGGTCATGATTCCCACGGACGGTTTGGGGACTTATGAGAAATACTATATCGGGGGGCAGTATACACTGCGCGGTTATCCCGAGAAATCTGTCGGCCCCGACTCAATAGCTAGCTTGCGATACGGGAACATCCTGCTCAATCTCAACCTTGAGTATCGAGTGGTGCTGCCCATGAATTTCGGCCTAGTTGGTTTCTTCGATGTTGGTTATGTTGATAATAAAATCGATTTCCGCGATACCGAATACCTAAAGATGAGTGCTGGTGTAGGTTTGCGTTATTCCACGCCGATCGGCCCGGCCCGGTTAGATTTGGGTTTCCCGCTCGTTGATAAAGGGCGTGAACTGTACTTCGGCATTTATCATATATTCTAATATTTATGAAGATATTCGTGAAGAGATACTTTGGTCCAATAATATTCTTGATCATCATCGCCGCCGTCATTCTGTTTCTTACCAGTGTGAACTTCGGTGTCGTGACACTTGATATTCTGGAACGCGTGACTGGCACTACGATTGAGTATCAGGATATCCAGGGAAACATCTTGAGCGGGTTTCGTATCGGGCGCTATCGAGTCAAGTTTTCCGAGACCGATAGCCTCTATGGTGAACTTGCCGATATACACTATCGACTGAACCCCTTCATGTTGAGACTCCCCAACCTTTTTGAGATCAACCTCATCGAACCAACGATTTCCATCGAAGAGAAGACGAACGGCACAGGCCGGGGTTTCCGTGGTTTACCCAGTTTCAGATTGGGCCTGAGGGTAAATTTGAAGAACGGCCAGGTAATATACAAGAACCAGAATCTTTACAAAATAGATAGGATCTCGGGTATCGTCTTTCTCGACCTTGTCGGCTCCAGAGCCCACCTGACGACTATGAATCTATCTTTCCAGTCACGAAAACATTCATTACACGTAACCTCGATGAATCTCGATGCCGACATTGATGATGATGAGATAAGGCTGAATTCGTTCAAGCTCAGCGGCGTGGGGCTTGCGTTGGAAGGCAGTGGTCGCTATTCATATGAATCTAAGCATGCTACATTTGATTTCGTAAAGGCACATGTGGATCTGCAAAAATTCGACCTGCATCAAGGAGAAGTCGATTTTTCTGGCAAAATTACTTATGCAGAGGATAATTTCATACCCCAGATCAGGGGCAATGCTACTGGTTTCCATCCGTTTGACAGATTCGGCTTCGAAACCAATGCCGCCGCCGATACTATTTGGGTCAATATTTTTGACGGAGAAATATTGGGCGGAACTCTTTTTGCCCAACTCAGGGTCGTCCAACTCCAGGATTTCGAATTCGCGATGAATTTTAGAGAACTGGACGTTAGCACGCTGATAGGCATAGAATTGCCAATGGTCACTAGTGGATATTTGGCTTACACCGACAACAACTTTGTGGGTCTCATCAACTCACCAGGTGAATTGGGCCTGGGTCTTGACTCATTGTTTTTCTTTGGTTCGCTTGTCGAATCGAACCTTTATCTGGATTCGCTTTTTGTCTTAGAGGGTAAGAGAACACTTCGGGCCAATGGTACGATCACGCCGGAAATGGATTTGTATGTTGCTTTTAACGATTTTGATGTCAGTAGGTTTCAGAGATATTTCCCCGTAGCAGGCCGGCTAGACGGTTCTCTTCATGTCGCCGGTGAACCGCGTGATCTGTTCGGTTTGCGCTTTACTTCTGATATTCTGGCAAGCGATTTCTCGATCCACGACTTCAGTGTCGATAATCTTGCCATCAGTAGCGTAAAGTTTCAGAAGGATAACCAAGAACGGAATTTGTCGGTTACATTGAAGGGGTTGCAGTACAAGGATTTTCATCTGGGGCAGATTGATTTTCGTGTGGAAGATAGTCTTTTCACATTTGCTGCGTCTGATAGCGCGGATAGCATTCTCATAGAGGGAGTATTGCGTGAGGAACTCCAGGGCACGATCAGTTCTCTCATCGTTAATTATAATCAGGTTCTCACAACAAATCTGAAGCCCATAGGATTTGACATCTTAGGCCGAATGATTGATGATGTGAGTTTGTCTGTGGCAAACGGTAATCTCGAATTTTCAAAAGTACCATTGAGTCTGGAACTTTCAAATATCGATCTGCGTGGATTGGGTAAGCTCCTCGGTCTCAAAGAGGAATTGTCTGGTACGCTCGATTTGCGCATCGAAAATGATACCATTTTGATGAACGCGAGTAATATCGATTTTCTCGGTCTGGAGAATGGCGTCTTGGGATTCGCGGGGCGCTACATCGATGGCGGCGTTGTTGTCGAGTCACTCCATGTGCGCGATGACAATGATCAGGAATTTGATGCGCAGGGTGTTGTTTCTCTAAAGGAATCTGAGCTGTCTGCCCGGTTCCAAAACGTCGGCGTGTGGGTACTGTTTTTCCTCGAGAATTTCTTGGGTGACCCGGCGGGACTGATGACCGGAGAAGTGACGTTCCGCGGGAATATCGAGCAATTCGAACTGACTGGGGAGGGCAAGATACATGATGCTTCGTTTTCAGTAGATATCATTGCTTCACAGTTCGACTCGGTGAATATCGATGTTCTGTTCGATGGGGACCAAATAGTGTTTACTCGCGGTAAGGGTTTGATTTCACCGCGGAGCGGACGCACGTTATCAAGCCAATGGGTGAATGGCGGCGGGATCATTAAATTGGAACCCAGATTCGGTGTCGATGATCTCAATCTTGATTTCAGTTTTGTCGATGCACCCCTTCAATTCCTTCCCTTTGCCTATGGTATAGGGAGCGGTAACTTCTCTCTGAACATGCGTGACCGAATAATGCACTATAACGGAAACATATCGATAAAAGAAGGGGTTGTTCCGTTGGAATTCGGCATGAAGATTGAAGAAGAGCAGGGAGCAGGCGATGATAATTGGCGCATGAATTTGGTATTGAAGGGGGAGCGAGGTATATGGTTGAGAAACCGCGAAGCAGACATCGAGTTTGGCGGCGAGCTGTTTATAGTAAGAGAAAAGGGACCGGTTTATCTTTCAGGCATAATGGAGACCGATCGTGGTAATTTCTATTGGGTGAATCATGTGCTGTCGATAACTCAAGGGAGAGTTACTTTCATACCCGAAGACGAGATAGATCCTGAGCTCGATTTTTGGGCGGAACTAGATACCAGAGAAGGCATCAAAATAATCTTGCATCTCTTTGGTCCGATATCTGAACCGGTATTCGAATTCTTCACCGACCCTCCTGGTCAGTATACCGAGCAGGACATCATAACCTATTTGAACCTGAATATTACGTGGCAGGAACTCGAAGAGATGAAGCGGGGCGAATACATGACCGGTTTCTCACACAGTCTTCTGTCATGGTTGGAGGGCGATGTTTCACGTCGGATCAAACAATATACGGGTCTCGATTATTTCCGCATTGAGACACCTTTTTTTGAACCCGATGAGAAGACAAAACTAACCGTCGGTAAGTTTATTTCAAGAAATCTCTTTGTTACCTATACGTACGATATTACGACTTTTTCAAATGAGTTCAACGTCGAGTATGTAGTCGATGATAAGAACAGAATCAGTGTGGAAAGAGACGAAACAGGTGAATATCGTCTCCAGTATAACTACAACATAAGATTCTGAGGAGCCGACAATTTTCTGGGACGGTAAATATAGAGGGTATGCCTATTCCACATTTGCCTTAATCTTGACAACAATAGTGCGGTCGTTATAATGAAGACAGTTGGACATTTTTCGCACCCCTACGATGAATGTGGGGCACTGTACAATTTATTATGTCCTTTGAATGCACGTGCATTTTGAATTAATTATAAAATATGGAGGTACGCTTGAATAAGATTTTGACTTTTCTGCTGCTCGTGACGTTGAGCAGTGCCGGTCAGATTAGGCTGGTAAGAGATGGGACCACGTTTCCCCTTGCTCAGCCGCCAGTTGCGAATCTTACGTTGAAACTGGTGTCTGAGAGTAGCACACTAAGCATGCCGGTGAGGAGATTCCAGAACCTGAGGCTCTTCCAGGATTTTCTGGCGCCGCTACCGAAGGAGGGGCGGGACGAGAGAAATGTTTTGGTGCTGAAGGTTGAATTCGTTGAGGATGATATTCCCTGCACGAGCGGGGATGGCAAGATGGATTTGACTGGTTTCGGTGAGCCCGAAGATGGTTTATACTATGATCCACCACACAGCGGTGTCTACTTTGATCGCCAGATGGAATTCCTAACCAACTACTACCGCGTAAATTCGTTCGGAAATCTAACAATAAACTACACGGTCAAACCTGATCACAATTTAGAGAGTTATCAGTTACCCCATGAGATGCGTTACTACAGTGGCTTCGTTGAATACGACGCAGAGAACGGGTTTGTTTACTACAATACGTATGCGATGGAAATGGGTCTGGTCAGGATATATGCCGACGCGATTGCCGCGGCTGACCAGGATGCGAGTATCGATTTCTCGGATTATGATGCGATTGTTATTTTTCATGCCGGGACGCAGTGGCAGACTAGTTTCAATTTCTTGAGGTTTTGCGACATCCCATCAGCTACTATCCCCCCGGGTGCGCTCGAGTTCTATCTGGGAGTACCGTACATTCTGGCGAACGCCGGCACTGATACGCTCGACTATCCGGCGAGCGTCAACTCAGAAATGGCAAGGGTCGACGAGTATATGGTCGGTGCCGTCGGTACGTATGTTCATGAATTCGGGCACATTCTCGATCTCCCTGACCTGTATGATATAACCGGTTGGTCAAACGGGGTTGGTGCCTTCTGCCTAATGGGCACTGGTGGTTGGGTCGGTAGTCCGCGCGCTGGTGCTCCTGAAGGTTCGATTCCGGCTAACCTGAGTGCCTGGTCAAGGTATTATCTGGGATGGGTCAATCCAGTGGTCGTAACTGATCCGGACAGTCTCATCACGATTCGAGCTTCCTCGATCGATACTACACAGTATAGCGTGGCTGATCAGACCATGGTGAAAGTGGCGATTTCTGAGACTGAGTATTTCCTCATCGAAAACCGGCAGCAGGATGTGGCGCACAAAGATACAATAATCATTGATGCCGAGGACGGTGTGCCGATTTATGTGGACGGGGGTGAGTATGATTTCTTCTTGCCGGCCAGTGGTATCGCGATCTGGCATATTGACGATGATGTACTCAGTGTGAATATTCCGACAAACACAGTGCAGGTCGACCCCCAGCACAAGGGGGTCGATCTTGAAGAGGCAGACGCCATACAACATTTCGACGCGTATTACTATGGTGATTCGCTCGAATACTATGGTTCAAGATATGATCTGTTCTTTATTGATGACAGCAACAAGGCGAATCATCATCTCGGTCCGTTCACGAATCCCAATTCTGATTCGTACTTTGGTAAGTCCCTGATCGACATCGATGTCCGATCGACTAATGACACACTCATGGATATTGCGGTCGATTATGGCATGTTCCAGGCAGGGTTTCCACTGGTGGTGCAGAGTGGGACCCAGATCCTCGATGTGAGCTATGGAGACCTTGATGGCGATGGCGATTGGGAGATCGTTGTGGCAACGGAAAATGGTTTTGTCTATGCCTATAACCATGATGGCACTTTATACGGTGTCAGGGTCGCGGCTAGTAGTATCACTACCTTTCTGGCGATAGGCGATATCAATGGTGATGATGCCGAAGATATTGCGATTGGTTCACGTTTCAACATTATTTGTCTGGATGGTCAGACTCTTTTACCAATGGCTAACTTTCCATTCACCGCCGGCGACGTCATATTTGGTGCACCCTTGGTCTTCGACTTGAACGGGGATGGCACTCTTGAGTTGATTTTTGGCAGCAAGGACCGCAACCTCTATTGCGTTGACTCTTCAGGCCAGAACCTCAGTGGGTTCCCGATATATCTCAACACCGAGCTCCTTTCGACACCGTGTGTCTTCAGTGAGGCGGATCGTGAGATTGGTGTGCTGGGTTCTGATGGCCGGTTCTGGCTTGTGAACGAGGATGGTATCGTGCGGGAATTTACCGATGCGAGCCACAATATGTTGACGTACGCATCACCCGTGGTCGGTGATATTGACCGTGACGGCGCCCCGGAAGCACTCATCATCAACGGCTACGGTACGATATATATCTTTGGCCGGGATACTCTGGAAGAGAAATACGATATCTTAATCGATACGATATTCTATTATACGCCAGCCCTTGCCGACATTGAACATGATGCGTTTCTCGAAGCCATAATGCCCAATAGCAGTAAGACACTATATGTTGCCAATCGGAATGGTACTGCGGCGAACAATTTTCCACTGTATCTGGAGGAATACATATTGTATCCACTCATGGTCGCAGACCTGGATGCCAATGGAGCCGAGGAGATCATCTTTGGCGTAGGAACCTCAGACTCACTCGGCAGCGGTTATCTGAAAATCATCAATGATCAGAAAACCGAATTTGCCTTTTCGCCTTTGTTCGGTGAAGGAGGGTTTTCGAGTCCAGGGTCTGTTTTTGATTTGGATGGGGACGGCGACCTTGAACTCGCCTGCGGAAGTGAAGGCGGACTGCTGTACGTCTGGGATTTCCCAGGTACCAGTGTCTCGTGGAGTGGATACATGAATTCGCCTGCAAACCTGGGTCGTTTTCAGGTCGACTTGTCTCAGCCACAGGTGTCTAATGCACTATTGGGTTCGTACTACATGTATCCATCGCCGATCGAGAATCTGGGGCGGGCACGGTTCTTCCTACACCAGGCAGCGGAGGTTACTATTGAGATACTGGATATCACCGGACGCAGGATCGGTGAGGCAAAAATGGTTAATCCCACACCAAATGAATATAATGAGGCGGAATTCGATTTCACAAGACTGTCGAACGGCATGTATATTCTTCGTATCGAGGCTAAGAACGGGAGTAAGCGTGAAGTCAAGTTTAGCAAGTTTGCAGTTTTGAGGTAGGAGGTAACACGATGTTGACCATATCACTGATTCTGTTTCAAGCAATGAATCCTGTGTTCGCGTCGCTCTTGGTACCGGGTTTGGGCCAGATGATGCAGGGGCAAAGATCGAAAGCCCAGGTCTTCTTTGTAGTCGAGGGTGCGGTATGGGTATCCTATTTCGGATTCAGCTATTTTGGTAAGCGTATTGACTATTCGGCACGTGCGTTCGCCATTGATCACGCTGGTGCAAATCCGACGCGCCGCGACGACGTATACTATGATGCCCTTGAGGATTACCTGTCTTCATCCGACCACAACCTGGAAGTTGAAAGGCAGGCGAGCCTGTTCTACCCTAATGATCCCCAACTCCAGCAGGAATATATCAATACCAATGCGTATTTCGGTGATGATGAATGGGCATGGGATACTCTACCGAACCGAACCTACTACTGGGAGAAGAGGAGACAGGCACGCGAACATCGACGTCGTGCTGGTTTCATGCCCGGCTTTGCGATACTCAATCGCATCGTTTCGGTGATTGATGTCTTGCTCTTCAGGGAGCAAGAAAAATTCGGCATCGATACCAGGGAGGGAAGGATCGGTTTCGTCTATAGGTTCTAGACAATATCGGCAAGAAACGGCACAGCGTACCGAATCACGTTCATATCACAGATCGATGTATAATCATTTCCAACGCGGAAGCAATGAACAACCTTATCCGTCAGGCAATAGAACTGCTAGAAAGATCTGATTCCTTGTTTGTGTTAACAGGAGCCGGAGTTTCGGCCGAGAGTGGTGTGCCGACTTTCCGTGGTGCTGATGGACTCTGGAAGAACTACTCGGCACAAGAGCTGGCAACGCCCCATGCATTTCGAGACAACCCCGCTTTGGTTTGGGAATGGTATCACTGGCGTCAGGGTTTGATCCTAAAGGCCGAACCCAATCCTGCTCACTATGCTTTTACCGAGCTAGAGAGCATTTTCAAGCGTTTCATGATGTTGACACAGAATGTCGACAACATACACCGCCGTGCTGGGTCGAGAAAGGTCCTCGAACTGCATGGTAACATATTCCGTACTCGCTGTTGTGAGTGTGGTAACATACTTGAGCACGTTCCAGGTGGAGAGGAATTGGATGATTTGCCGCGTTGTGCGTGCGGTGGTCTTCTGAGACCAGATGTTGTCTGGTTCGGTGAAGCGATACCCGAGGATATATGGCGTGAGGCCCTTGATTTTCTAAAAGAAGCCGGAGTGGCGATGATTTGCGGCACATCCAGCGTAGTATGGCCAGCTGCGGCGATACCAGAGTTTGCACGCGAAAAGGGTGTCAAGACGGTCGAGATAAACCCCGAGCCCACTCCGAT
>DAOVAN010000089.1 GCA_030671005.1 Caldifarciminota bacterium | reverse complement strand
CTTCATACCATCCCAGAAACTCGCCTCACCACGCGCGCCATAGATCGAAGACTCAGATGCCTGCACATACAGCAGATTCGCAACATCTCCGGCAGGTAATTCGAGACCTGTCTTCTTAGACGGTAACTCGTGTGTCTCACCACCGTCCTCGATTTCAGCCAGCATCGTGCGCGGCTTTTCATACCTGAGGTCTTTAATCGTCCGTTTGAACAGAATATAGTTCAATATCTCGACGATGGCTGTTTTGCCTGCTTCGTTTGAGCCGAAAATGAGTTGGAACGGTGCGGGCGTGAGGTCGAATTTCTCGATCGGTCCGTAGTCCTCTATGAAAATTCTCTTTATTCTCATCTTAAGACCTTATCGAATATCGGAAAAGCAATTTCAAAGACTTTAGTGCGCAGGTTGTCATCCAATTCCTTGGTCTTGGACACGAAACGCCGTACCATTCTGTTCTGAATAATCACATCCCATGATTGAACGTCGATCTGGAGCCTAAAATCTCCGAATCGTTCACACAACCCGGCGACTTCTGACTCGATGCGGTTTTCAAATTCTTTTTCACTTACCAACGTATAACCCCTAATGAAGATATTCGGCATTGCGGTTGAGCCATCAATCTCCCCCAAAAAGGATTCGATATCACCGATTATCTTTTCTTCAATATCAGGAAATACAAAAAACTCTTTTTCTGCCCAATGAGGTGCATTTTCTACGCGATGCTTGCTCACATTTGCCTCTGAGCCGTCGATTTCAATGGTGTAGAAATATCTGGGAACAACACACTTGGTATCCAGTGCCGACGGTGAGCCAGAATACACAACCTGTGTTCTATTGTATCTCAGTTCAATATTCCGCGAATGCAGATGACCCAGTGCCACATAGCGCGCAATCCCCTCGAGTTGTGCCGGATAGATGGGCATGTATTCGGTTTCTATGTCTTCGAGCACTGAAAAAATGAAGGATTGATCATATAACGTGCCATGAGCTATAAGAACATCCACGCCCTTTGGGACATCTCTGATACTGTCACTGAATTTCCTTTCTCCGTACGGCACGCCGCAGAACTTCATTCCCTCCATTTCATAGCAGGAGAAGGGCGATTCAGTCAATTGAACCACGTTCTTACCATAGTCGTATTCCGGTCCAAACGACCGCATGTCATGATTCCCTGGAATAATCAAGAATGTGTATTTCACAGATTCAAACATTTTTCTCACCGTGTTTCTCAACTGTGTAGCATCGGTATCTGAGTCAAACAGGTCACCGGCAATGACAAAACAATCCACCCCCATCTCGGCCGCTTTCCTGAGCACCCCATCGAATATTTGAAGGCGCTTTTCCTCGCCTTTCTTCAGATGCACATCAGCGGTGTGAAGGATTTTCATTTGTCTAATGTTCCTTGCTGAAATAATCGTTCAGGATCTGATGATGGTCAAAGGCAAGCTTTTCGGGCAGCGTATCCTTCGTGAAAATACCAATTTCGGCAGCGTCATCACGAGCTTTTGGTTCTCCCCTGGCCCGGGCTACAAATACGACTGAAATCGTATGATGGCGCGGGTCCCGATCTGGATTAGAATAGGTGTGAAACTGCCTGAGATCCACAAGATCGAGCCCCGTCTCTTCTTTCGCTTCACGCCGTGCCGCATCCTCGGCCGACTCTCCATAGTCAATGTATCCACCCGGAATCGCCCAGCCATGAGGTGGGTTCTTACGCCTAATGAGTACGATTTGTCCCTCAATTTCGATGATAATATCGACGGTGGGGATTGGATTACGGGGTTTCATCTTCCTCAATTATAGGCAGATTAAAGCCTAAATCAATAGTTGACAGGACTTAATCCATTACTATAATATACGAACGGGTTGTGAGTTATGTTGAATTATCTAGACATTTCTTGATATTCACCACAGACTTCAGTTCCGACCGTTTACAATATAATAGGGGGTTTGTTAATGAAGAAATTACTAGCGTTATTAACGCTGTTCTTTGTCCTTGGCGCTGCTGGGGACATGGTCGTCAGGGTCTATGTGACATCATGGCAGGACCTGAAAAGAATCGATGAAAAATCATTAGACATCGCAGCTGGCAGATATGGTGAGTGGTACGATCTGGTTGTCGACCACGCCAGCCTGAACAAAGTGATTGCCTCTGGTCTGCCCTATGAGGTTACGATCCACAGCCTCGAATACGAAAAGGATCAGGTGCGCGGGTCGTATCTGTCCTATACCGAAATAAATGACTCCTTGAGAAATCTTGCCTTGAACTATGCTTCTATCTGTAAATTCGATTCGCTACCCTTTCCTACTTATGAAGGCAGGTGGATATACTGCGTGAAGATATCGGACAACCCACAACTCGAGGAAGACGAACCAGCGTTTACTCTTGATGCCACCCACCACTCACGGGAATGGGCAACTCCCCAAGCCGTGATGTTCTTCGCCGATTCAATGATCAGTTCATATGGACAAGTACCCGAGATCACCGACATCATCAACGAAACGCAAGTTTACTGCTTCCCACTCATAAACGTTGACGGGTATGTGTACGATTATCCTGGCCAAAATATGTGGCGTAAGAACCGTGAACCTTTTGGCGGTTCGATCGGTACTGACCCGAACCGTAACTACGGCGGTGGAGTCAACGGCGAAATCGATGGTTACTGGGGTGCGGCCGACGAGGGACAACTAACGCATCGACCAAACGCCAGTACCTTCTGCGGTCCATTTGCTTTGAGTGGCGATGAGGTCTGGGCATATACTACTTATATTCGAGAACACAAGATCGTAACCGGATTTACGCTGCATAGTTATGGAGAACAGGTACTATGGCCATGGGGATACAAACCCACTGGTACGCCCGATGAATCACTCTATGTAGCAAAGGGCAACTATATGGCGAGCATGATGCAAGGCGTGTACGGTGGTACATATCATCCTGGCCAATCATACTACAACCCGTACCCAACTGCGGGCAATACACGAGATTGGGTATACGGCTATAATCGCTATGTAGCAGGTCTCTCAACACTGTTTTACGGCTCGGAGATCGGAACGTCTTTTTATCAAAATCAGAACGATTTGGATTTCATTTCCCGCCAGGTCTTCAAGGCTGCCAAGTACCTTGCCAGCTTTGCCGAATCGTTAATAATACTCACTGAAGCCCACGTGCCGCCGCCAGCAATATACCAGTCCGGGACAATGACTGCCGATTATACAATTGGCTGGCATGCAAAGAATACACCTCACAACAACCCGCTTCACTGGGAGTTACTTGAGCTTTCAAACCCTTCCATAATCGAAGATGACCTGGAAGGGGGAATTGACCGCTGGACACTCCAGGGTTTCACGCTTTCGACAACGCAGGCACATTCAGGCACGCATAGCTTCTTTTCGGGTAACATCGATGACATGAATCACGCGGTGCAGACCGCTCACCCCTATTATGCAGAAACCGACGATTCGGTCACCTTCTGGTGCTGGTACAATCTCGAGAGCAACTACGATGTCGCGGTGGTTGAGGTCTCCGAGAACACCAAGGAGTGGTTCAATCTCGACACGACCCGCTTCAATGGCAATTCCAACGGCTGGATTCGCAAGGCCTACTCTTTGGAAGACTGGCTGGGTAAGTCTGTTCATATTCGATTCAGAGCCATGACCGACGGTGGAGTACTGGAAGATGGATTCTATGTCGACGATATATATCCAAGCTGTTATTTTGTCAATGTAGACACTATCTCATCGAACATCGCAGACACCCTGTATGATTTTGTCGGTCATCCTAGTGGCGAGTACTACTACCTGGCGCGCGGTTACAATTCGGCTTGGGGATGGGGTGACTACTCATGTCTGGCACCCGTTGAGGTTCTAACTGATGTCGAGGAAGGCGAAGTTGCTAGTCCGAGCAATATCCTCCCTTCCATTTCCTTGCAGCAAAATCCATTTGCCGGCCGGCTGTACATCAACTACACACTCGGAGGCGTCGATCCTGAAGCTGTACGGCTGACCGTGTATGACGCGACCGGTCGTGAAGTAAGAGACTTATCGCCACAGTTATCGGCTATCGCTCATCGGTCATCCGTAATCTGGGATGGCAATGACGATTCTGGCCGGGCCGTCCCCAGCGGCATCTATTTTGTGCATTTTGACTTTGGAACCGATGGCATTGTAGAAAAAGCAATCCTGTTGCGTTAGTCCTATTCTATAATCCGGGAATTTATTGATCGCAGACTGTAGCATTGTCAAAAATGATGTACCAGGAGCAACAATCATGAATAAACTATTCGCCATAGTTATGGTGTTGTTGTCATTCGGGTTTGCACGAACGACCCAAACCACCAGACTCGTGCAAATCGACATCCCCCATCACGACGAAGTGTACAGACTGAACCGGTATGACCTGACCATCATCGACGCCGGCGCAGATTTTGCAAAGGCATTAGTTACCGATGATGACATATCCTTATTGAAAAACGCTGGCTACCACGTCGAGATATTGATCGAAGACTACAAAGCGTACAAAGATGCCATTTTCCAGCGAGGATTCTACCACACCTATTCTCAAGTTTATTCAGTACTCGACTCTTTTGCTACAGATTATCCGAACATCTGCCGCCTCGATACGATCGGTTTCAGTGTTCAAGGACGGGCGATCTGGGCAATGCGCGTGACCGACAATCCCTCAATCGAAGAGAATGAACCAGAGATCCGCCTGCCCGGGAACATGCACGGTGATGAACACATCGGAACCGAAATAACCCTCTATTTCTTGAGACACCTGCTGACGAACTACGCAACCAGTCCGCAAGTACAGAATCTTATCGACAACCATGAAATCTGGATACTACCGACGATAAACCCGGACGGTAAAGTAGCGAACACACGCCGCAACGCCAATAATGTGGATTTAAACCGTGATTATGGATTCTTCTGGGATGCCTGGGGAGGCAGTCCTGGCCCCAGTTCACAGATTGAGAATCAAATTATGATACAGCACCTCGAGGAAAACAATATCAGCCTGGAATATAACTACCACTCAGTGGCTCAATACGTCAATTATCCATGGGACTATCATCCCGCTGATCCTCCGGACAGCCAATACATCGTCACATTATCCGAAATCTATGCTGATTCTGCAAGCCTAACCGCCATCAATGGCTATGACTGGTATCAAGTAACTGGGTGCTTGCAGGATTACACAATTGGTACGAGCGGTGCCCTTACCTGGACAATCGAAACGCTCGAGCCTTCAAGTTCTTCAGCAATCGACCAGATATGCTATAACAACCGCGACGCCCTGATGGACGTTTGCGCGCGCACAGGATGGGGAATTACTGGTATTGTCAGGGATTCGCTCAACAATTCACCTCTATATGCAAGAGTCGAATTTGCCAACCCTGACCGTATCGATATTTACACAGATCCAACATTGGGTGACTTTCACAAAATGATCGAACAGGGCACCTATGATGTTGTAGTTTCGGCGAATGGCTACGCGCCTAAAACCATGACTAATGTATCTGTTCCTGCATCAGGCAATGTATCACTCGGTGATATTCTCCTGGCCCCAGATTCTTTGCAGCTTTATGCCTCCCGGGTAATATTCTGTAGGTATGCCGAACATGCCGAACAAAATAACAAAACGCAACCAAGATCTGCACTGGGTCCACCCAATAACCAGTTCTTCTCACTGGGACAAAACGGTTATATCACGCTCGACATGGGTTCTGACACGCCAATCCTTAACTCTACTGGTTATGATTTCACGGTTTATGAAGGCAACGACAACACGGACGAAGGTTATGAGGTTTTTGTCAGTAATGATTGGGCAGGGACGTGGTATTCCTGCGGCACCGCTACTGGCACCGCACAATTTGATCTATCAACTGCGGGTCAGAGCACAGCGCGTTATGTTAAGGTCGTAGACGACGGTGATGCATCGAGTGGACAGTATGCTGGATTTGACCTCGAAGCCGTCCAAGCAACGCTACCTCTCAATGCGCCAAACCTTTATATTAGTGATTATCAAATACTCGACAGCAATGGTATTCTCGAACCAGGTGAGACTACCGATCTTGTCATATCTCTGTGGAATGCAGGGCTACAGGCTGCAAACAACATTTCTGGCATTCTAAAGACAGCTGACCCTTATCTTGTGATCAGTGACTCGTCAGGGTTCTACGGCACCATATTGCCAGATTCTGTGGTGGTCAATAACAACGACCCCTACAACATCACAGCATTGCCAGCAACCCCTTACGGACACGAAGCAGATTTGGAGCTGATAGTCTCCGGCAGCAGTTACCACGACACTATAGATTTCACAATACCTATCGGCCTACAAGTCCCGAGCGATACTGGTCTTTACTATGCCTACTACTCGGGTGGCCCGCATACCCCTTCGCCAGTCTTTGACTGGATCGCCATTGACTCAACCCAGTCTCAGCATCCCGGTGTCTCCTTGAATTTGGGTGATGACGAAGTTTCTCAGATCAATCTCCCCTTTACCGTCCAGTACTATGGTACCACCTACACTCAGATCTCGATCTGTTCCAACGGTTGGATTGCGATGGGTTATGAGACGACGACCGATTATACGAATTCGGGCATTCCGGACGCGGATGG
>DAOVAN010000068.1 GCA_030671005.1 Caldifarciminota bacterium | reverse complement strand
CGTTTTTCAGACCACATAACGTTCTGGGGACAGGCATAACATTTTGAACATTTTGACCAGGATGTTGCTCTAAACCAATGTTTTCTTGAAAGCAACGGGACCAAAAAACACAGTTACATAAAATGTTCAAAATGTTATGCCTGTCCCCAAGCTCCAAGCTCTGCCGAAACGCGCGACGCTTTACGCTTGATGCAACACGCTACGTTCTTAGGTGCAAAGCTTCAGCCTTGCTAAAACGGTGCCGCAGACTCAAAGGTTTGCCCTACATTGCTTATGAACTCTAAATCCTAGACAATTTCAAAGCACGAAATCCGAATGACCAAAACCGAGTTTAGTATTTCGTGCTTAGAATTTCGGATTTATAAATTGGGCAGGGCTTTGGGTTTTGCGATAGTGCTTTTGAGTTGCCGGGTATGTGGGATAACCAGCAAAGCCTTTTCTAAAAGGATCCTGTTATTTTCGTGGACAGAAGGTGGGTGGTTGCACCGTCCAGGATCACACTTGCTTCATAGTCTAACCGCAGAAAGAGAAATTCAAGAAGATTAAGGTTGATGCTGCAGCCCGGAAGTATTGAATGGGTAATACCCGTTGTGTATCTGTTTTGCCTTTTTCCGGCTAAGCTTGCATTCACATACGATCTACCACCAACCCTCCAAAGTCCCTCCAATCTGACATTCGACTCCGTGTCCTCGGTTTGCACTGTTGCGTAGTCATTCATATCCGACCTTACATTCCCGCTCAACTTCGTACGCCACTTTGCAGACCACGGTTTGGTCCATTCAAGATATATATTCGTTATGGTCAGGATGGGATAGATACGGCGTTCGCTTCGGTAGAAAGTAGATGTGAGAAACCCCACTCTTTCCTGTTCATATTCAATCCTTATTTCGTCGATATAGGTCGACCTGAGTTCCGGCGTGTCATAATACACATTGCCGCTCTTGAGCAGGGTATGCTTCAGCTCGATGTTCAGATTCGAAAATGGTGTCAGGAATATTCTCACATAAGCACTCTTTGAATCTGTCAGCGTCGAGATGTTCTCTTCGAACGGACTAAATGAAAAGGAAGGTATGTTCCGGGTGATCGGTAAGTCGTCGACGTATTCATCGAAGTTGCTACCGGTGCCCAGCGAGAAGTTGATGATGCTCAGCCCGGAATACCAGCGGCCCGGCGCGATGCTCAGATTGTTATAGAAGTAGTGTTTGATCGAAATGTCTTGTGTTGACCCGAGATAATACAATTCTTTTTTCTGCTGGTAATTTCCTGTATAATATAAGCCAGGTATGAAATCGGCATTCAGGGCAAGACGGATTTCGTTTTCGTCCTTTTCCTTGTAATCGTTGCTGTACAAATCAACGCCATGGAAATATATGTCGGCGCGCAGCGGAAAACGGAGAGAAACATTTGCGTTCACAACATATTCAAATGTTCGTCTACGGTTTGTCGCATCGGGGCTGACTACATCGTGGCGCGCGACAGAGCTGAATCTTACTTTGTTATCGTATACCTGAAAGTTGTAGTTAGCGTTCAGTTGATATTTGATTTTTTCGTAATCCGGCAGGACATTCCTGGCAACGAGTATAAAGCCGTTAGGCAATTTCGGGTTTAGATAATCGATCCGCCCGGCCACGTACTCTGTCGTCTGTTGAAGGTTAAGTGAATCGAGGAGTATGTCTCGATTCGCGGTCCCTTTTAGCCTGATATAGGTGAGCGGTTCAACGCCCAGGGAGACCGTACCACTGTGTCTCAGTCGACCGTACTTCCGGTCGCCTAGGCCGAATGATTCAAAGCCTTCGGTGTAACCGCGGTAATTTGCATTCATGGTGAGATTGTGGTAGTTGGCGACCACCAGATAATCCTGGCCCCACTCCCGTTCCTCATTGATCGCCACCTGGGGTACGAACAGGATCGATTTGTTCTCAGCGTTCTTCTGGTACTTCCCGGACAGGTGTGCGAGTCGTTCTTCATCAATTGTACTGAACCCGGGCGCGAGATTGATGTCATTACCGATCTTGAAGTTGGGCTGAATTGCATAGAAGATATCCTCGCGGTCTCTTTCCACCGATACATACTGAATTTCGATTTCGCTGAACTCAGACACGACATCTTCGCTCAAGAACAGGACCGTGCCTGATGAGTAATCAATGATGTAATGATAATCCCGGGTTTGTTCTTCGCCATCGACGATGACCTTTTCACTGCCGATCATAACCGGGCTTTCCGACAGACGGTAAAAGAGCGATTGCGTAGAGAATTCATAATCCATTAGATAAACATTAACCTGCTGCTCATACACTTCGTCCGGGAAGGGCCGGTCTTGCGGGAAGATGAGATAACCCAGTGAATAGCTGATGAATTCGTGGTCAACCTGGTTATCATTGTCATTGTCAATGCCGAAATCGCTCAAGGGATAGAGCGTGCCCAGGGTATCATAAATCTCTATTTCCAGGGAACCCGGTGTGATGTCGGGTCCCAGCGAATAGACATTTTCTAGCATATTGTCCCGAATCGAATCGGATTGTATTACGATTTCTTGCCCGTCAGCCTTCAATACTACAATATCGTCGTCTTTGATAAAATGCAGGAAGTGGATGATGCCTTTTTCATAATCTATGAAGTAATCGAAGCCATTAAAATATGGATCGAAGTCGCCGGTGATACCGGCGATCGTGAAGCCGGTCCGGGTGTCGATTTTGTTTGTCTCAGGCAAGCGGTCGTCAACGAAGATCGTGTCTGCGTCCTGGCGGACTAGCGTCTGTGGCGGCGGTATATCGTAGAATGTATTCCTAAGATATTCTATATCGAGAAGCGTGTCGTGTCTGGTGAATGCCTTGCCGTAGAAGAATTCACTTCTGAAACTCGATTTGAGTTGCCCGCCTTGAAGCATGAGTGAGTGTGCTCCATGGCGGAGTCTTGTGTTCAGGCCAAAGGTTGAGAACCTGGGTACGAGATTGAATTCATAATACTCCGACGCCAGGTATCCTCCGTTTGCGCGGTACAGCAAGTCTGACTCCAGACCGCGGTATCCAAAACCGTACATGACTTGCTCTTTGTCGGTGTCATTATAATATAGAGACAATATGCGATTACTCTCGTGCTGTCCTATCAACCGCAGATTGATGTTTTCGTAATCAGTACTCGTCGTACTGTCCGTTATGACCGTGGACAGAGAGTAGTATGCCCTGCCCTGAAGCCTGATGTCCAAATCGCGGCTGATGTCGGCGTGCAGTCCAGCTTCGTCATAATATACGATATTCGCTCTCAACCCCTTGACCGGTGCCAGCTCCTCGACATGCCAGATATCCAGTTCTTTATCAAGATACTGTATGTCGTCTCGCCCGACGGCGAAAATATAATTTCCGGCTTCGTACGCGTCGATCACGGAGTCACTTTGCATACCATTGGCCCGGTTGTATATTTCGCGGGATCTGGTAAGCCAGTTGTATAAAACCAGGCCTTTGTCCGTAGCGAATGTTATGTAGTTAGAGATTCTGGGGCTTATCGATATCCCGTTTACCTTACCCAGTCCTTTAACCTCGACGAATTCTTGCCAGCTGTTCGTCGCCGGGTTATAGAACAGCACATTTCCGTTGCTGACGACGAAGAGAGAATCATTCAATACCGAGTAGTCAGTAATGTCAAAGGCGGCATATTCAGACCATGCCTCGGTGTTTTTTTCGTAGGCCACGAAGTAGTCATCCGACAAAAACCAGATTCTCGACCGGGTGTCGATGATATAGTGGTAATCATGTTCGGGCGCTGTATACATTTCCACGATTCTTTCGAACTCAGGATTGTATCTGAGTACACCGTTCGATACCGCGATCCAGAGATAGGTTTTATCGAAGAGAATATCGTTTGCTGGTTCACTGTAAATATCTTCCCATGATTCTACGTACTTGTCGAATCTCTTCATTCCAAAGTCGCCCGTAACCCAGACGTAATTCTCGTCAAAGGCAATGCCGGTGACCCTCCCGGGCAGTTCATAGGTCTGCCAGTCATTGAGCCGGACATCGGCGGAAGCTAAACCCAGTGGGGTTGCTACCCACAAGATCCCTTCATCAAGCCCTAGGATTTCAACGCGGTTATCGGGTAAGCCATCTTTTGTCGTAATGCTTTTCCAGGTTTTTGCTATACGGTCAAACGTGTAGATGCCGGCCGGGGTGGTTACGAGCACGAATTCTGAAGCGTAGCGGCTCGTAAGGGCATCGATGATTATCGGGTTGTCACTGATTTGTTTCTGGGAAAAACTAGCAAGAAAAAGAAAAAGTGGGATCAATTGTCGATTATGAAACCTGAGGGGATATCTTCCACTTTCTCTTCACAGGCACGCAAATTGACTTTTTCCTCGGTGATGTACGAACCATGGTGTTTGCGTTCTTCACCAATTGAGTATATCTCCACTGCGGAACGGCCCTCGATCGGACAGCGCGCCTCGCATAACCCGCAACCCGTGCATATGCGCTCGTCGACAAATGGTCTGAGCAGAGTCGTACCGTGAATTGTTTCATTGAGTGAGTTGATGGCATTATACGGACAAGCTTCGTCACATATCAGGCACACCTTATCCTGTTCCCAGGCAATACAGCGCGCCCGGTCGATCACCGCGGTGCCCATCTTCACATAAGTTTTTTCTTCCAGGGGCAACTTCCTGATCGCCGACGTCGGGCAGACCTGACCGCACATGTTACAATTGTTTTCGCAGCCACCGATGCGTGATACTAGTCTCGGAGTCCACAGGCCGTTTACGCCTGCTTCCAGTATGCATGGCTGGAGACCGTTCGTGGGACAGGTTTTCATACACTTGCCGCAATGTATACAGACGTTGAGGAAATCGGATTCGGGGATTGAGCCGGGTGGCCGGATGAGCCGTCCGGCGAGTTTCTGATGGAGCAGGGTCTTAGCGAGCGGCGCAATCAGAATGCTCGCGCCCAACGTGGTGATGAGATGTCTTCTTCTCAGGTCGAGGCGTGTCGGAACGAGAGCAGTTTTGTACTTGATCGTATCCTGCGGGCATTCGTACTGACAGCGCAGACAGTCGATACACTCTGCGGCATCGATCTTTGCTGCTTCAAACGAAATCGCGCCGGTCGGGCAGACCTTTTCACAGACAGTGCACTGCGTACAGCCTTCAAGGAATGAGAACTTGAAGATCGAGAATTTGCTGATTAGACCGAAAAGACCGCCCAGCGGGCAGAGGTTACGACACCAGAATCTCGGGCTGAGAAAATTCAGGCCCAAGATCATGGCGAACACAAGGAGAGCGATCGCCGATTCTTGATAGGCTACCGTTGGCACAAGCGTGAAGAGACTGCCTAAATAAACGAGTGCCGGGAAGAAGATAAGGGTCAGCGACCTTTCGAATATTGCCAGCGGTTCAAAGAAGTGAAGAAAGGAGGCGCCTAATGCCGCTGAGACGATGAGAAACAGGAGGATCAAGTACTTCCCGTTCTTGAAGACGGGTTGTGTCTTCAGTCTTTTTTTGATGAACGCATCGACGATGTCAATTGTTGTTCCCAGCGGGCAGATGAAGCCGCAGAAGAAGCGCCCAAAGATGAGTGTTGCGACAACCAAGAATACAGCGAGGAGGGCAGTAGAGATGATTGTACGGTAGGCAATACTGACGACGATAAGAATGAGCGGGTCAAATCGGAAGAAAAGATTCTGAAATGTTATTGGTACACCGTAACGGGTTTGCACAAAGGAAACGACGAAAATAAGGAGAAAAACAATCTGTATGAGCCACCTGATGATGCGGTGTTTTTTGTCCCTCAGTGTTACCTACCAGTAGTTAGGATAGCCGCATGGGTCAGACCGTAGCCTCTTTGATTTGCATGTTACTGGTATCGATTTCGCCAAGTCCTAAATCGGCTGCCGCTCTGATGTACTTGACCTGCGTTCCGGTAAAAGCCTTCTTGTACCAGTGGGTAATACCCACGGTATAGGAGTCCACGGCTACAGGATCGGTTCCCGCGACTACCTTGTTGAGGATGACTGTTTTACCAGGCCCGCCCGGCCCACCACTGGTCAGTGCCCTCGTTGCGTCAACCAGGGTCAGGTCAGGCTTGATCACCGTCGCGAGTTCGGCAATCGCCCGGTGTAGGTTTACGCGGTGCAGATAGCCGCGATCCCAGATCAACCCCATGAGATTCTTGATCCCAAGACTCACGCCGGTTGCAGAATGGGATTTTGCCGTCGGCATATTTATCAAGACGTCGGTGTTTTGAATTGCTTTTGCTACCTGGATCGTATTCAGCTCTTTGCCGCCCGGCACCTCAACCTCGGCATACTGCCGCTCTCTCTGCAGCGTCACGAGGTTGACTTTCTTGTCGATGACCGCCACTTCGATCCGACTCCGCTCGATGCAAAGGGTCGGGTCTTGTATTGTATGGTCTAGAATCATGATTTTTGAGGCATCCGCGTCCAGGCACAACTGCACCATCTGTTTTACCATCTCCGGGTTCGTGGTTGCACCACAGTCAACATTCGACGCAAAAGAGAGATTAGGTTTGATACAGACTACGTCACCTGGTTTGACAAAACTGGCGATCCCGCCTACGAGGTCGACCGCCGCCGAAACGAGTTTCGCGTTGTCTCCGTGCGCTACGCCGATGACCGGTCCATTGGCATTCTTGGCACTGAATAATGATTTTGGCAGCAGGGTAGCAAGCGCCGCGCCGGCACTTATTTTCATGAATTCTCGACGCGTCATCTTGGCCATACTACATCTCCGGATCCACGCTCAGCTGTTTGATTACCGCCGAAACATTTATGGCGAATAGTTTTGCGATGTTTAGACCAGCGGGTGTTTTTTCGTCATAGATAATAATCTCAACATAGAATCGATCTTCCCAGAAGTCAATCTTGTAATCAAAGAGCAGTGTTTCATCAATTCGTGCGTCGGTGCCGGCATGGCCGGTCTCAGTCCACGGTGTTTCCGCTCCGGTTTCTATTCTGCTATCATGATATACTGCTTGCGCATTCGTTGAGTTGCCCATGTCAAATGCCCATAACCTCAGGTTACGCAGATTGCCTATGACATCGCCTGTATAATCTTGGAATGCCGATTTCACAAAGCCATTATCAACGTAAACCTGGCCGGCGCCGTCGATCAAAGCATACAACTGGGTTTCGTTTTCGGCGACATCCATGGCTCCATCTCTGACCCATCCGCTGATTTCATTATTGGATGGTATCAGATCCACGACATCAATGGTAATCGTCTCCTCCTCCGTAGTGCAGGTGAGAATAAGAAATGTCATCAAAATTATCGATAATACTTTCATGTTATCCCCTAAT
This sequence comes from Caldifarciminota bacterium, assembly GCA_030671005.1. Taxonomy (GTDB): domain Bacteria; phylum Hydrothermota; class Tepidihabitantia; order SM23-42; family SM23-42; genus SM23-42. The sequence goes on along the minus strand of DAOVAN010000068.1, from coordinate 1,139 downwards.
TCAATAACGTAACTTTCCTTATTACATTATCGCCGTTGTTGTACATTCTTATGAAATAGCTCCCCGATGTCAGTTTCCTCTTCATTTCGTAACTGATCCTGTGTTGACCCTGGGACAGATTTCCAGTGAATATTTTTTCTTCTATTCTGCCTGAAGAGTTTATCATATCAATATGAACCGGTGATGCTTTAGGCATGGAGAAAACTATGGTGGTTCTTTTCCTAAATGGGTTCGGCGTAACCTGCATGGATCTGCTCAAAGGGCTGCTCGTCTTTAACTCGCTGATCTGCGATGGATTAGTGATCTCGATGAGATTGACATCGGTCGTGCCAAGGTTGTAGGGAGCGCCTGCCGCGGTTGGTATGTGGGGCGCGGATACCGTGCCGTAGCCGAGTAAAATGCGTTCTTCGTTAATCAAATTTTGCCCCTGCATGTCACAGGCGACGGTATCGAGACTCATCAACAGCTTCTTAGGATTACAGTTGGGTGAACCGCCCGGTCCCCAGTTAACCCTGCCAAATAGGGCGTCGACAATGAATATCTTCTGGATGTCATTTGGCGTAATGACATCACGTATCTGCTGATTGAGCGCGGCAATATCGGGATTACAGGTGTACCCGGTGCTGTGCAATGACCCCGGATTGTTTATTGTGCCATAATGGTTTTTCATGGTCAACGTCACCTGTGCTCCGTTGTGGTCTTTCAGGACCGCGGCACTGATGAGATAATCACACATTTCTGATAATATCCGGGTTGGGTAACTGGTTACGCCATCCACATTGAACGGTGTTCCGTAATCATAGCCAATACCAGCGTGATTCGTGCCGAAACACCTTGCCGTGTCGGGATCGTTGCCCGTGTAGATGGAATAACCGGCGTCGGTCAGTTCCCAGTCGGTGCGGTCGTAAATGATGACGTTGTTTCTTATGAAATTCACGCTGCCAAACGACATCCGGGTCAGTCCGTTGATGATGCAATTGACAAACTCGGGATGGGCTGGTAAGTACTCATTTATCACGTTGACTTTGATGCCGATGATGCTGTTCTCGGTAATACCCGGGAGGACCGATTTCCATGCCTCTCCCACGTCGTTGATTCCAGTCAGTGCTTTTATTGATGCGTCCATCATGATTTCGACG
>DAOVAN010000107.1 GCA_030671005.1 Caldifarciminota bacterium | reverse complement strand
GAGGGATGCTGATGTACATGAAGCGGACGCCGAGATCAAAACCGAAGAATTCATGGCTGTAGGCTGAATGAAACAGCCCGGTTGAGATGCCGGTGCTGAAGCAGTTGATCAGGGGTTGGGTATACCCTTGGAGTAGGCTTTCGTTGATTCTCAGTATTCTTTCAGCCATGCGTTCCTCAATAGTCTGCGCTGATAAGAGTGCAGCCACTATTAACGAAATGCATATAATGTTCTTCATAGACTTAAGTATAGATATTATTTTTGTTCTGTCAAGGGGGAATATCTGTCCTGCGTAGCAGGACACAATAACTCAATTACATAATAACTCAATAACTTAATGACTTTGTACTATTGCTGTAATCTATTTGTTTATCGGCGACATCATCCTGCGGAGCAGGACATAATGACATAATAACTCAATGACAGTATTAATGTGCTCCTTCTTTTTTGAGCACAGTCAGTACTGTTTTCAAGAAAATCTTCAGGTCCAACCGGATTGACATGTTGTTAATATATTCAAGATCGAATTCCAATTTCTTCTTCACGTCATCAACCGATTGGTCATAGGTGTGCTTGACCTGAGCCCAGCCTGTAATACCAGGATGAACGGTCAGCCTCAAACCATAAAAGGGTATCGACTTTCTGAGATTATCGACAAATGCTGGTCTTTCTGGCCGTGGTCCGACAAAACTCATCTCGCCTCTAAGGACATTCACGATTTGAGGCAATTCATCTAGCCGGAATGGTCTTATGACGCGTCCGATTCTGGTTATTCTTTTGTCATTTTTTTCAGCCCACACTGGACCGGTGTGTTTCTCAGCATCGCTGATCATGGAGCGGAATTTGATCAGCGTGAATTTCTTGCCTCGCAACCCGACTCTTTCTTGTGTGTGGAATACCGGTCCGGGGGTGTCAATCTTAATGAAGATACCAATGAGAGTTAGAATTGGTGACAATATGACTAATGATACAATCGAAATCGCGATATCCATTACTCTCTTAAGAAATCGATCCCAGCTTGATAAAGGATGAAAGATGACTTTAAGGAATGGGGAGTTGTCCACTTTTTCAACCAGTGAATAGTGATAGATAATGGGATATAGTTTCGGCGAGACATATATTTCATATTTTGTTTCGGCATAGGTGGAGATGATTCTCAATATTTCTTCATGGTGTACACCGTTGCCGTCAATGAGTATCCCATCAAGGTCGTTGTCATTGAGGAGGTGTTTAGGAATTGATTGATGATATTTGCTGAGGCTGAACCTCTCGACCACATTGAAATAGCCGTGTTCATGAGTCACGTCGCCGTTATGGAATATGACTACTTTGCCTCGTCTAGGCTTGATGTATTCACCGACGAGCCCCCGCCAGAGGAAGCGCCAGGCTAACAGTGATGTTAGTACTATTGCGTATGCCGGGATAAAACCTCTTGCTTTTATGAAATCTATGTTGACGATGACCGCAGCCGCGATGATGATGATCAAGCCAATTACAATCACCTGTAACATTCTGAATATTTCGTTCATCAATTGAATCTTTGGCCGAGTGAGGTATAGATTGGAACTTTGAAACAGAAAGAGCCAGTAGACAAGAAGAAGACTACCAGCAACTATTGTGTGTGGACTTAATAGGGAATGGTCAATGCCTGATGCCCTCCAGCTTACTACAAACGCTAGAGTCAACCCCAATGCATCACCAGCGAGCGTTATGGATAATTCTACTTTGCGGGACATCCAACATCTATAGGGTCGTTAAAGGCCTCCTTTGACCTACATCTAAGATGTCGCTAAATACCTCCTTGTGAGTGGTAAATTATAACAAAAATCGGCAATTTGTCAACCCCTTTCAGAGGACAATTACGTGTTGCGCGGTGGCTTGTCTATATTGCATTTGCGGTGCATAAGAGAAAACGAACCACCTTTTGTCATCGCGAGAAGCCCTGTTTCTCCCGAGATGTTCTGATGGGAGTTTATCAAAGGGCGACGCGACGCATGGGAGAAAGCAGACGATTTCATGTCATTGCGAACGACCCGCCCCGTAAGATTGCAATAAAATTGTGTGGCAATCTCAGTTCTTCTGTGCCCCAAGATGTATTGACTTCGTTACCTATTTTCCTATAATTTTGTGTGCGTATTGACCAATTCTTGAAGAAAACACTGCTCTTGAAGCAACGAGGCGTGGCCAAAGAACTCTGTGACAAGAGATATATCAAAATCAACGGTCGATACACAAAACCCTCGAAGCATATATGTGCAGGGGACATTATCGAAATAGAAACGATGAAGGGCGTGAAACAATACGAGGTTTTAGTGGTTCCATCCGGTAATATCAAGAAGGATGAAAGACATCGATATTATGAGGAGAAATCTGCAGGCAGAGGCTAACCGTTTGATGCGAAACGTAAGTGATGGACTGCATCGTCTGAGCAAGTACTGTAGCTACTCAATGGTCATATGAAAATAGGTATAACCATCGGCGATCCAGCAGGCATTGGTCCTGAACTAGTGTTACGTTCACTCCCTAGACTCAAGGGTATAGCAGAATATTCAATATTTGGCAACAGCAAGGTCTTGAAGAAAACGGCACGCGACCTACATTTGCTTCGTAGCTACTCAGCTATAAAATCAAGCGTCATGGAGGTCACTGAGGATGTTAGGTTCGAATACGGTAAGAGCACAAAGATGACAGCATGTGTTGCTTTACAGTCCATGCAAAGTGCATTAGAATCCGGGGTGGACATAATAATCACTGCGCCGATTGTCAAAGCAACAATGCGCTCAGTTATTCCTGGTTTCATTGGACACACCGAGTATTTTGCACGATTCTTCAGAATACATGATTACGGGATGACCGGAATATGGAAAGATAAAAGGATTATGCTTCTGACCACGCATTTGCCTTTGCGGCATGTTTTCAGAAAACTCCACGCTTCTACGATATCTAAAAAGATAGTCTTCTTTGAACGGGGATTGAGGCGATATTTCGGCATCGAAAATCCTACGATAGCAGTATCTGCGGTGAATCCGCATTCATTCGAATTCAGTATGGGTGAGGATGAAGAAATAAAGCAAGGCGTTCTGCAAGCTGCGAGAAAGGGTATCCAAGTTTCTGGACCCTTTCCTGCAGATACGCTTTTTGGGCGTCACTTCGATGGCTTTGTCGCGATCTACCATGATCAAGCCATGGTTTTTCTGAAATCCAAGAAGGATGGGCTGAATTTCACGCTCGGACTACCGATCATAAGATTATCACCACTGTGTGGTGCGGCTTTGGACATTGCGGGCAAGGGGTGTGCCGAGGTTTCTGGCTTCATGGCTGCAATCCGGGTGGGTAAGAGACTTTATAATAACCTGAGAAGATATGAGAAAAAGATGTGCAGAAACTAGAAGATACTATGCAAAGCTACTCTATTGCATAGTAATGATTGTCATTCTAAGTACTTGTGCCCGAAAGAGTGATCTCCAGTTGGGCATTGAAGCGTTGAATAAAGGTGCATATGGCAAGGCACTAAAATCATTGAAAGTCGCTCTTGAAAGAGATTCCCTAAACCCCGAGGTTCACTACAATCTATGTTTGACCTACATACATCTCGATTCTACCGAAAGCACACTAGAACACTATGTGAGACTCGTAGAGCTGCGTTCCGATTTCAAGAATGACCGTGAATTGAGGGAGCTAGTGGCCGGGATACTCAATATTGAACCCTATCCATCAAGTGTTATTCCAATGCGTAAGATGAATCAATTCAAGGGAGCATTTAGCCCGGAAGGTGAGTTGATTGCAGTCGCTGCCTCCAAACAGGACCGAGCTAACATGTACCTATCCAAACTCGATGGTAGTGACTTGACACGGATAATCCACGGAGGCATGAATACTGACCCTGATTTTTCACCGGATGGCGATTATATTGCTTATGTTTCAAATCATGATGGCGACGAGGAGTTGTATCTTTATAATCTAGATACAAAAGAGATTCGAAAACTGACCGATAACTCAGCACAGGATTTTGCGCCCGCGTTCGCGCCGGATGGAAAGGAAGTGGCGTTTGTTTCCAATGCGGACAACCCATATAAATGGGAGATATATGTGATCAACATAGAGAACAAGAAAACGCGCCGTCTAACCGATAACGATTATTGGGATGGCTTTCCGCGATTCACTCCAAATGGTCAGTCGATTATTTTTTCTTCGAAAAGAAACGGTAGCGAAGATATCTACGTGATGAGAAGAGACGGGGGTGCTGAAGAACTTCTCTTCTCAAGCCCGGGCGACGACAATGACCCGACCTTGGTAGGGGAGAATCTTTTTTTCAAATCGAATATGGATGGCGAATGGGAGCTGTACAGATATAATGTAAAGAGAAAGCATCTGGTACGGCTCACCAATAATCCCTGGCCCGATTGGAATCCAAAACTTTCGAATGATGGTACTAAAATCCTTGTTTCGAGGAAAATAAGGAAGAGGTGGGTACTCTATTTCATCAACTTGGGAGACCCGTTGACCGCAGATTTCATTGCGGCAGAGATCAGAAAGAAAGATGGTAGTTAGAGAGAAAGATGACTACCAAAGGCCTTGACAAATGTTAAATTGTTTAATATAATTCATTTAAGAAAAAGGAGGTAAAATGAAGAAGCTTTTTGCCATAGCAGTAGCGGTAGGAATGTTGAGCGGTCTATATGGTGCCTCAATCGGGCTTGGGGTACAGTATACCATAAATGAGCCGCGTGGATTCATGGACACAGTGGATATTTCTTATCCCTCAGTGCTCATTGACCTTGAGGTTCCTATCATACCAGTGCTCGGTCTGCGTTGCGGCTTGGTTGAATATAACATAATTGGTGAAGACGATGGCGGTAACAACTACAAATTCGGTACCGGTGTTTACGGCGACATAGTTATCTGGATACCAACACAGATGATGTTTAAACCCTATATACCTATTGGTTTTATTTATGGGGGTTCTGATGCTGTTTCAACGCTGCACCTAAAAGGTGGCGTTGGTGGTATGGTTGGTTTTGGTGGAGTGAACGGTTTTCTAGAGGGAGGTGTCAAATTACTCACTATCAGCCCGGAAGCTATTGATAGCGAGAGTAATACTTTCTTCTTCGTCCAAGGTGGTATAAGAGTACCTTTTGGAATGTAACGAGCTATTCTAGGAAAAGAGGCGGGCTATGCCCGCCTCTTTTTTTGGGGTGACAGGCATACACTTTTATACTTTTTGAGCTCCTCTTTATAATTGCATTTTTCGCCGCACTGGGAATGTTATGGTGAGCAGATAACGTACAAGTGTAAAAGTGTATGCCGGTCCCCGGCTTATTCCGACACATCGCTGTTCCCAAATTTGCCCACATGACTATTGCTTGAATCTTTGATTCAACCATGAACCTCAGGACTCTAACCACCGTGTGGATGCAAATTTGAGGATCGCGCTGTAAGTCTCGAGGAAACGAGAGGGCTTCTTTGCCGGGGAATCTATTTTTTTATCACCGTAATCGATGCCATCGAAGATGGCAAGCGGAGAGAACCGAAGAAAACCAATCACGGTTTGGCGCTTTTACTATCACTGTAATCTATTCGTATATCTCTGTAATCATCTCCAGCGAAGCTGGAGCGGAGAGAGAGGGATTTGAACCCCCGATCCCTTGCGGGATACGCGATTTCGAGTCGCGCGCCTTCGTCCACTCG
>DAOVAN010000114.1 GCA_030671005.1 Caldifarciminota bacterium | reverse complement strand
AGGTGTGCAATTTTCCGAAGGTGAATAAATGCTTCTTTCAATACGTAGTCTGCTTTCATCATATCCTCCGTACTGGGAAACGTGCAATACTTGTGCCTGGGCTAGGTGAGCTGACGTTTCCTCAGTATCTTCTGACTTTTCGAGGATATGAGTGGATTACCTGTGGTGGCTACGGAAGTTGGTGTGCACGTGGATGCACACATCGTCGGCAAAACCGTGCAAGGTTATTCACACTTTTCTGCACTACTGATATTGTACAACTTTATTTTGTTTATTATTGTCCGTCTTGATATACCTAGGATTTTTGCTGCTTTACTTCTGTTGCCTTTACTTTGCTTCAAGGCATTGAGGATTGCCTGTTTTTCTATCTCCGCGGTGGTTGAGCGGATCGAGTCTTTCAGGCTGTTCTTCGGATCCTGGATCCTCGTTTGAAGACCGAGGTCTTCCGGCTTGATTTCGTCTTGCGTAGAGAGCACCACTGCCCGCTCGATTGCATTTTCGAGTTCCCTCACATTACCGGGCCAGTCATATGCGAGGAGATGAGTGCTACTCTCGGCTGACAATCTCTTCATGGGGCGATCGTCTCTTTTGCAGTAATATTCTACGAAGTACTCGGCAATATCTAGAATGTCCTCTTTGTGTTCGCGTAAGGGTGGGATAGTCAAGTTCAAGACGTTGATACGATAGTAAAGATCTTGCCGGAACGTGCTTTCTTTACAGGCACTTTCGATGTTCTTGTTCGTCGCGGCGGTGATCCGTACGTCGACTTTTCTTGATTTTGTCCCGCCCAGACGAGTGATAGTCTTGTCTTGTAGCACCCTCAGTACTTTTGTTTGCATGAGAATGCTCATGTCGCCTATTTCGTCGAGAAAGATAGTGCCGCCGCCGGCCAATTCAAATCTACCCGGCTTTGAGTTGATGGCGCCCGTGAAGGCACCTTTTTCATAACCAAAGAGCTCTGATTCAAGCAACGTGTCGGGTAACGCTGCGCAGTTGACGCTTATGAATGGCCCGTCGCTGCGCGTACTACGATTGTGGATCTCACGCGCTACGAGCTCCTTACCGGTACCAGTTTCGCCGTAGATCAAGACCGTTCCCATGCTGTCTGCGATTTTATCGATCATCTCGTAGACATGTGCGATTTTCTCACTGGAACCGATGAGGAGATTACCGGGGGTGCTGCGGTACAGCTTGCTCCGCCTGTATTTGTTTGAGGAGATCGCTTTTCTTACGGCGAAGAGCAATTCATCGTTATCGAATGGCTTGAGAACGTAGTCGTATGCACCCTTTTTCATTGCTTCGACCGCTGTATCTACAGTCCCATAGGCAGTGACCATGATCACGGGTATCGAGGGGTCGATTTCTTTCAGCTTGGAGAGCAGGATTAGTCCGTTAACACCGGGCATCACAAGGTCGGTTATCACCAAGACCACATCGTGCTGCCTGAATAACTTTAGGGCGTCGTGAGCATTGCCCGCAGCATATACCGTGTACCCATCCCGGGTGAGTAGCTGGGATAGTATTCGGCACATGTTTTCTTCATCGTCGACAATGAGGACACCGTCTTTGGTCATGCTTAGTCGCTCCAACAGGGCAGTCTGATTGTGACCGTGCATCCCTTTCCTGCTCGTGAGTTGATTTCTATGGTGCCGTTGTTCAGTTCCAACAGTCTTCGGGTTATGGGCAGACCAAGTCCTGTGCCTGCCGGTTTTGTAGAGTAGAAGAGTCTGAAGATGTTTGACTGATCTTTGTAGCGAATCCCGGGTCCGCGGTCGCTTATTGCTAACAGCACCATTTTCTGGTCCTTTGATAGAGAGATCTTGAGTTGACCATTTCCCTGCATTGCCTCGATTGCATTTAAGAGCAGATTCGTGACGACTTGTTTTAGATGATCTGGATCAAAAACAACGTCGGGTATCTTTGTTATAACTTCGATTCTTATGTCTAGATCATCTGATTGTCGAGCCTGCGCTATTTCATCAACCCATTGTTTGATCGCTTTCTGTATATCAATACGTTGTGAATTGGGGTCCGGTGCTTTGGAAAAATCGAGCATCTTCGTCACGACTCGACTCAACCGATCACATTCCTCAACGATCATGGCTGTATTTTGTCTGTCGTGCTGCCCGGATTTCATGAGTTGTGCTGAAGACCGGATGATCGTGAGGGGATTTTTCACTTCGTGTGCTATGTATGCGGCCATTTCGCCAAGACCAGCTAATGCCTCTAATTGCCCGATTTTTTCGAGCATTCTCAGGCGCTGTAGCCATAAGGTACAATTGTATGATAGTAGTTTCATGAAACGAACATCGGCATCAGTGAATGCCCGCCCGTTCTCTTTTTCGCTTAGCAACATCATACCTTCCAATCTGTTGTCAGAAAGCAGGGGTAAGTATACTTCGTACCCTATCTTCTCAATGTCAGCCATAACGGCCACTAGTTCCTTATTGCGTGTTTTATTGTGAGTACCGAAACTCAGATTATGACGCATTTCGTCATAAATCAGCGGCTCGGCACTTCCGTGCGCGTCCGTCCATTTGATAACGTTATTTAATGATTCTGATTGACCGATGTGGGCTTTTCCGGTGCTTGCTGGCCAGAAGAGCCGATAGCGTTGCGTGATGTCGTCGAACGCAACGCATAGGCATTGAGCAACCCCAAGATTTTGTTTCAGTATATCCCCAGAAAGCTTTAGCAGGTCGGTCATATTCTGTGCCTTGTCCAATGTGAGGCGTATGCCATCGATGGTTTGATAGATGAAAGTGGATTTCTTGAATACGATCTTCTCTATCAATGGGATTAGTTTGCGGCCAAAGATAAGCAGAAGTAGCACGGCAATGAATATGTAAACATACGGCATTAGTGTTGATAATTTTAGTAATTCTGAAACGATGAAAGCCGCGGCCACCAAAATCAACGAGGCAAATGCGAAGCCGATTATTCTTCTTGTTGTTACACTTACGTCAAAGAGGCGGTGGCGAAATAGACATACAGCTACGAGAAGCGAGTATGTTGCGTTTGCAATGTTGCCGAGGCCTCCAGCGTTGATGCCGGAAGCAATGAGAATATCCTCGGTAATTGCACCGGTGACGCCTATTGTTCCTGCGATGATCAGCAAGCTGAACCGGGCGCGCTCCAATGGCCGTTGTGAGCGAAAGTACGCTTGGGCTACGAGAATTAACGACACTAAGAATATCGGCAGAAAGAACGACCAAAATATGCGATCATTAGCCCAGTTGGAGAAAAATTCGGATACATACAGAAACGATAAAACAAAGGCCACAATATAGGCGGCTCTCACGAGGTATTGCGATAGCTTAGACTCAAATCCGATAAAAGAAACGGTGAATTGTAATACCGCAACCGGCAAGATATAAAGGCACACTGAAACCATCGGATAGAATACTTGCGTAACGAGAACTGCGTAGAGTGAATTAATGTTGTCCAATTGCACAAGACCCGAAATGATGACCCTTAGATTCCACATTAACAGGCAGAAAGATATCAAGAGGAACGACCGGTACACGATGTGACGGCGATTGCGTAGTGATACAAATACAATGAGGATGAGATTGAGCATCGCCGCCAGGATCGCAGCAAGTATTTTTACGTTAATGTCCATCTATTCCACCCCCGAACAGGTAATTCTACTAGAATCGTTTATCATGTCAATAGAGACTGGTGTTATAGAACGGCCGCAAACAATTCCGGATTCGAATTCGTAGTAGCCGGAGCTCATGATGGAAAGGCAGAGTATTTCACACTTTTTTCACCCTTTACAATCCATTCTATAGAAAGTATAATATGATGGAGGAGCTTATGAGAAAAGTATTTCTTGGCCTGTTGTTGTCAGTATGTTTTGTGCTTGCCCTGGGCCAGTGGCAACCGGTTGGTTTTTCAGGGCGTGACGTAGAATGTATGGCTCACCACCCGCAAGACACGAGCACCATGTTGGTTGCAGTAGTTGATTCGCTATTTCATAGTTCAGATGGCGGCTATACCTGGTCTCTTCTTATTCATTTCAATGGATTACCGATAAATTGTATGATGTATGACCCTATTTACTATGATACTGTTTATGCGCTCTTGGGTGATGGTACGTACAGTGATGGCATATACCGTTCAACAGATGGGGGATATACTTGGGCTGTGCTTGAGTGGTTATATTGCCCGCGAGACATGTTAATAACAGATCCCGGTCCGATGCGCATCATGCTTGTTGGCTGTGATGGCCCAGGGGTGTACAAAACTGAGGATGATGGCAATATATGGATTGTCTGGAACGCTGGTTTGGCTGACTCTCATGTCCATGCGGTTAGTTATTGCGCGCCGTTTGGTGATTCTTTACCGATTTTCTTCGCCGGAACGTCCCAAGGGCTATTCTTTCGACAATTCAATTCCTGGACTCAGGCGAGCGGAATACCGGTAAATGTAAGAGTGTCGTCGATTGACAACGCAAGGTGTACAAACCTGGGGTTTGCGACGGTGGGCTGTGGTTCTTGGTCCGACGGCATATACCGCTCAACCGATTTCGGGCAGACCTGGCAGGTCGTTGATTGGTGGATCTATTCGAGCAGCGTAGTCATTAATCCGCTTTGGCAGAACTATCCGAATGACACTTGTGGTATATTTGCCGGAGACTCGACGTTAGGCGTTAAGTATTCAAGTGATTGTGGTACTACATGGCAGCAGGTGAACAGTGGTCTCAGCAATCTGTATATCAACATGCTTTCTTATCATCCGCAGGATTCAATGCGATTGTTCGCGGCAACGCAGGGCGGCCTTTTTAGGTATGATTACCAGCCGGGTATAGTTGAACACGGAGCAGTTGGTGTTAAGAAGGGATTCTCGATTTCAAAAAACATACTACATACCAATGAACCGATTCCGATAAGGATTGACACTAGGTGTGTCGTTGAAATATACGATGCTACTGGTAGAGCAGTTAGAAGAGAACGGTTGAGTGAAGAAGCTACATATATTCTGCCAATAGAACGTACCGGCATCTACTATGTTTTGCTGTCTGATGGCAGAAACTCATATCGTGAGAAAATAATAGTCATCGAATAGAAATACGCTCTGTCATTCCGGTAATTCTCGGAATGACAGAGCGAGGGAACACTACACAACCATACAGAATTCGAAACAAATACGAATTCTTGAAAATTCCAAATTCCAAGCACCAAAACTCAAATAAATTCCAAAATCCAAGCACCAAAATAACAAAACACCATTTGGGATTTCAGGTTTTGGTTATTGTGATTTGTTTGGAATTTGCAGTTTGTGATTTGTGATTTTTCTAAGCGCCGCAGGCGCTTAGAAAGCATCTGGTATATATTCATATTTCGTTTTTTTATGTTCTTCAATGATCGCCAGAACATCGAAATGCATTTCGCTATCAAGTGGCAGGTAGCGATTCATGAGCCACCAGACGGCG